>NZ_JBMFSR010000002.1:0-161326 GCF_049967455.1 Caldisericum sp.
AAGGAGGAAAATACTATGGACAATTTTGTGTTACATATACCAACGAAGGTAGTTTTTGGAAAAGGAGAGTTTAGTTCTCTTGGAAAGCATGCAAAAGAACTTGGTAAGGTTGCACTTGTAGTAACAGGAAGACGTTTTGCAAAAGAATCAGGATTACTTGATAAAGCACTAAAACAATTGGATGAAGTAGGTATTAAGTATGTTGTATATTCTGAAATAGAACCAAATCCAGAATCAAAAACAGTAGATAAAGGTGGTGAAATTGCAAGAAAAGAGAACGTTGACTTCATCATAGCAATTGGTGGTGGAAGCGTTATTGATGCTGCAAAAATTATTAAAGTTATAGCAAAAACAGGAAAACCGAGTTGGGATTACTTTGAGAGACCCCCAAAAGAAACCATAAAAGGTAATACTCTTCCGCTTCTTACTGTCGTTACCTTTGCAGCAACTGGTTCAGAACTTGATAATGCAGCAGTTATAACTAATTCAGAAACAAGAGATAAAAGAGGACTTTTTAACCCTGAATTATTCCCTGCAATTTCAATAATTGACCCACTTTTAACTTTATCAATTCCGAAACATGCAACAATTGATGGAGTAATTGACATGTTTACACATATATTTGAAAGCTATCTTTCTTCTAATGCATACGCACCTGTTTCGGATAGAATCTCTGAAGGACTCTTGAAAGAATGTATAAATCAAGGAGAAGTAGTATTTAATGATCCTCAAAATATTGACGCAAGAGAAGCACTTTCTTGGATTGCAGCCCTTGCACTTTCAGGTATTCCAAATGCAGGAAGAAGAGGTCCCCATCCAATGCATAGACTTGAACATCCAATTTCTGGAATTTATGGAGTATCACATGGAAGAGGGTTATCAGCAATAATGCCTGCATACTTAATCTATACGTATGATCTTCACAAGGATAGACTTGCACTCTTTGGAGAAATGATTTTTAGAACAAATAATCCAAGAGAAACTATATTAAGAATAGTTGAATGGCTCAAAAGAATTGATGCATTGAATGGACTAAAGGATCTTGGAATAAAGAAGGAATCCTTCGAAGCATTTGTTAGCTCAGCATTAAGAGACGACGGAAATCCAGATTTTATTAGGGCAAAGAGGCCACTTTATAAAGACGAAATCATGAAAATCTATGAAATCGCATATGATTATTCGGAAATTGAAAAGAAAATTATGGAACTTTCATAGAGATTATAGTATCTAATAAATAAGGAGGATGAGATTATGAAAAAAGTTTTACTTTTAGTGTTGATATTACTTATGTTTTTATCGGGATGTAGTATTTTCAAAGAGAAAGAAGTTTCACTTACAAAAGTAAGCGTTAATAGCGATGGCTCAATTCATGTAGAAGGTAAAGGACGCGCATTTGAAAACACAATTGCTTTAAAAGTTTTAGATGAAAATGACTTCCTACTGTATGAAGGATCTTCAACAACAGATGCAAAAGATATGGGACAATTTGGAAATTTTAAAGAAGACATAAGATTAAATGTATTTCCACAGACAGATAAAATCAAAGTCATTGCATACATTGTCTCACCAAAAGATGGAACAATAACAAATAAAGACGAAAAAATCGTCAATTATGATTTGCCATACAAAACGGTTTTAGTCTTTTATGGTAACACTAAGAAAAACCCTGAAATGCTTGATTGCACTAAGGTATTCCCAGTTGAAAGGCGGGTTGCATCAAATTCACAGAATCCACCAATGGATACGATGAAAGTGTTCCTATTGGGACCTACCAAAAAAGAAGAAATTGAAGGTTATGTTATGTCAACACCGAAAAATTTAACGATAAATAAAATAGAAAAAATTGCAAACAATAAAGTGCAAATAGATTTTGGAAAGGAACTGCTTGACGTAGGTGGATCTTGTAGAGTAGGAGCAATAAGAGCAGAAATCACTCAAACTTTACAACAATTTTATCCAGGTTACGAAGTTATAATTTCAGCAAATGGAAACACAGAAGAGGTACTACAGCCTTAACCAGTTTTATAAATAAGTTTAGGGTTTAGCTCCTCTACAACCTCAACAGTCTCAAAACCTATTTCTTTTAGTGCAGTTACTATATCTTGTGAAATTTTATCGATTATCATCCAAGAAATTGCCTTACAGAAATTGCATGTAGGAGTTGATACTTCAAAAGAAACAAATACCTTGATGTATTTATTTTTAGGAGTATATCCATATACAAGATTCTCAGATATTATATCAACCCCAGTTTCTGGATCTTTTACCTTTTTTAATGCCTCAATTATTAATTTTTCGGATTCATTCATATCAGACCTACCTCTTCAAGTATTCTTTTAAATTCTTCTTCATCGAAAGCATCTTCCATAAGAGGCTTTCTTACATATCTTTCAATTGGAATATTCATAAAACCAAGTGCAACCTTTATTGCGTAGCCAAAAGAAGTCGTAAGACTATAAATATTTGTAAGTCTTGAAATCTTCTTTTGCAATGAAACTACTTTTTCTAAGTCTCCATTATTGAAAGCTGCTTTAACCTCATTAAAAATATCAAGCGCAATATTTGCAAGAGCCATTACTCCACCATCTCCACCTGTCAAAATTAGAGGTATATAAAGTTGTTCGGTTCCCGTAAATATTTCAAATTCTTGTTTTACACTTTTAACTTCATTAATAAGCCTTACAAAGTAGCCCATATTATCATATGTTACTTTAATTCCTTTTATTAACGGATGTTTAGCGAGTTCTTTAATCAACTCTACCGATAGGGAATAACCAGTAAGGACTGGTATGTTGTATATAAAGGTAGGTAAAGTTGAAGTTTCTGCAATTTTAATAAAATAATTGTATAAACCTTTTTCTGAAGGCACAAGAAAGAAAGGGGGCGGGGAAACTATTGCATAAAAATTCATCTCTTTTGCAAATCTACACATTTCAAGAGTTTCCTCAAATACTGTAGAATGAACATTTACATAAACAGGGACAGATTTTGAATTCTCTTTAACAAAGATAGCCACCTCTTTCTTCTCTTTTAGACTGAGATTTGTAAATTCTCCTGTAGTTGCGTTCGCAAAAAGTCCATCTGGAGATTTATCTACAAGATAACTCAAAAATTTACCAAATCCTAAATAATCTATCGCACCATTCTCTTTAAATGGTGTTATAAGAGCAACTATATTTTTAATTCTTTTCATTATTCACCTCCAATTATATTTTAGTTTAAAACTCTCCAATCTCAAGACTTTTCTTGTAAAAGATGAAAATTTATTATAAAATTAAGCATGAAATCAGAAATTGAATGTCTCACATGTATATACAATCAGATACTCCGTATTTCGAAAGTTGCAACAGATAATAATGATAAAATAGAACTTATACTTAAAGAAAGCGCAAAATATCTCGGCAATGCAAATCTCAATCTTACACCCCCAGAACTTGCACAGCCTCTTTATAAACTGGTTTATAAAGCAACAAACAACGATGATCCTTATAAAAAGATAAAAGAAAACCACATAAATACAGCTCTCAATTTATATCCTAAATTAAAGGAAATTGTTGAAAAAGGATCGGATAAACTTTTAGAAAGTGTAAAAGTTGCAATAATGGGAAATGCAATTGATCTCGGAAGTACATTTGATAATGTAGAAATAGATTTAGAAAAATTTCTAATGGATAACTTTGAGTTAAGCGATTATGGAGAATTTAAGAAAGCAATAGAGAATGAAAGAGGGATACTGTTTATTGGAGACAACGCAGGAGAAACAGTTTTTGATAGAATATTAATTGAATTTCTTACTGATCTTGGGAAAGAAGTTAAATACGCTGTAAAAAGTAAACCAATAATAAATGACGCAACAAAAGAAGATGCGCTAAATTCTGGAATACCTGTTGTTCTTGAGACAGGTTCCAATATGGCAGGAACAGTATTATACTCCTTAAGCGACGAATTTATTAACATCCTTAATAGTTCAAACCTTATAATTGCGAAAGGACAAGCAAATTACGAGACATTATCTCATGAAGAGCTTCCAATATTTTTTCTTTTAAAGATAAAATGCTCTCCTATATCACGTTCAATCGGTTATCCTATAGGAACAAATATTCTATTAAAATCAAAGAAATTTAAATTAAAATATTGACTTAAAATACTTTTTTCATATAATAAGCTCAAAGTTAAAGGAAAAGAAAAAATTAAAACAAAGGAGGCGAAAGCATGAAGAAATTATTGGTTGTGCTTATTACCACACTCATGGTAGTAAGTTTATTTGCAGGATGTAAACAAGCAGCACAACCCAAAACCCTTGTATTCGCAAAAGCAGGAGATGCCGTTGAACTTGATCCAGCAGATGTAACAGACGGTGAGTCTGTAACTGTTATGAACAACATCTTTGAGGGTCTTGTCCGTTACAAACCAGGGACAACAGAAGTTGAACCATGGTTAGCCACAAGCTGGGATGTTTCACAAGATGGACTTGTATGGACATTTCACTTGAGACAAGGAGTAAAATTCCATGATGGAACACCATTTAATGCAGATGCGGTAGTTTTTTCATTTGAGCGACAAAGAGATAAAAATCATCCATTCCACAAGTACGGAAAATGGGAATACTGGCAATGGTGTTTTAGTGAAATTAAAAAGACCGAGAAAGTTGATGACTATACTGTAAAAATTACCCTCGATCATCCATTTGCTCCTTTCCTAAGTACTATGGCAATGTTTACTGCTTATATTGTAAGCCCAACAAACTGTGAAAAATGGGGAGACCAGTGGTTTGCGCATCCAGTAGGAACTGGTCCATTTAAATTTGTTGAATGGATAAAAGGCGACCATATTACTCTTGAGAAAAATACCGATTATTGGGGAGAAAAAGCAAAAATTGACAAACTTATTTTTAAGGTTATTCCAGATGCATCCCAAAGACTCCTATCTTTACAAAAAGGTGAAGTCCAGGGAATAGAATTTCCGAATCCAGATGATCTACAAAAAATCTCACAGGATAATAACCTTCAAATTTTAAGCGAACCAGGATTAAACGTTGGTTATCTTGCGATGAATATGGGTCAAGATACACCTGGTTTCCAAAAACCTTTTGGAGATGTCAGAGTTAGACAAGCAATAAACTATGCAATTAATAAAAAAGCTATTGTAGATCAACTCTATAAAGGGACCGCTGTTGTTGCTAAGAATCCTATTCCGCCAACTCTTTGGGGTTATAACGATGCAATTCAGGATTATGAATACAATCCTTCGAAAGCAAAGGAACTTTTAAAAGAAGCTGGCTATCCAAATGGTTTCAAAACACAACTGTGGGCAATGCCTGTTTCAAGACCATACATGTTTGATCCACAAAAAATAGCCACAGCAATTCAAGCTGATCTAAAGGCAGTGGGAATTGATGCTGAGATTGTGACCTATGATTGGGGAACATACTTGCAGAAAACAGAAAACGGCGAACATCCAATGGCACTCCTTGGTTGGACAGCTGATTATGCTGATCCAGACGACTTTTTGTACGTTTTACTTGATTCTGACTCAGCAACCGTTGGAAGTGCTGGAAATATTGCATTCTACAGAAATCCGAAAGTCCATGAGCTAAATATCCAAGCACAGAGAGAAACAGATCAAGCAAAAAGAGCAGAACTTTATAAAGAAGCCCAAGTAATCATTCATAATGATGCACCATGGGTTCCTCTTGCACATGCGAAACAAATATTGGTATTTAATAAAAATGTGCAAGGTTTTGTGCTATACCCAACGGGTGATTACCACTTTGAAACAGTAAGCTTAACTAAATAATTTAATAAACATCAGGGGGGCGAAAGCCCCCTTAATAAAAAATAGGGGTGTGAAAAGTGAGAAGTTATATAATCAAAAGATTAGTAAATATTTTAATAATGCTTTTTGCAGTTTCAATTATTATTTTCTTGCTTGTCCGCTTCATACCAGGTGACCCTGCGCGAACAATGGCAGGGGAACATGCATCAAAAGAAATCCTTGAAGAAATGAGAAGAAAGTGGGGACTTGATAAACCAATTTGGGAACAATATCTTATTTGGCTTAGATATGCTCTTATGGGAGATTTTGGAAGATCAATTCTAACTCATGAAAGTGTTCTAACAGAAATTATGCAAAGATTCCCAAATACCTTAGAACTTTCAATATTTGCAATGATTTTTGCAAGCGCTTTTGGCATAACAGCAGGTATAATTTCTGCCATTAAAAGATATACAATTTTCGATTATTTAACAATGTTTTTAGCACTTTTTGGTGTTTCAATGCCTATATTTTGGCTTGCAATAATGCTTGTTTTACTATTTAGTATAAAACTTAATTTGCTTCCAACAGGAGGAAGACTTTCCGTTTTTTATTCAATAAGGCCAATAACTCACCTATATCTTATTGATAGCCTTTTAACATTAAACTTCGGTGCCTTTTTTGACGCTCTTAAACATTTGATACTACCTTCAATTGCTCTTGGAACAATTCCAATGGCTTTTATTGCAAGAATAACACGATCAAGCATGCTAAATGTTATAAGTCAGGATTATATAAGAACAGCACGGGCAAAAGGACTCCCTGAAAAGACAGTAATTATGAAACACGCATTAAGGAACGCGCTTATTCCAATTCTTACATCAGCAGGCACTGAGTTTGCAATGTTAATGGGAGGAGCAGTACTTACAGAAACAATTTTCTACTGGCCAGGGTTAGGCACATATATCGTACAAGCAGTAAACGCAAGAGACTATCCTGCAATACAAGGTGCAGTAATCTTTGTTGCATTCGTTGTGGCCGTAGTTAATCTTATTATAGACGTGCTTTATGCCTACATAGATCCAAGAATTCATTACTAAGGTGAAATTATGGAAGAAAAAATTTTAGAAGAAGAAATTGAAGTGCATGAAACATTTTTAAGTGATAGTTTAAAAAGTTTAAAGAAAAATAAATCTGCAATTGTCGGCTTAGTAATCATTTCTATCCTTGTTATAACTGCAATCTTAGCACCTGTCATATCCCCCCATAACCCGATAGAACAAGATCTTTACAATAACCTTAAACCCGGAATCTGGGCAGGAAATACAAATAATATCTTAGGGACTGATGAGTTTGGAAGAGACATTCTGAGTAGGATTATATATGGTGCTCGAGTGTCACTTACGGTTGGTGTTATTGCAGTTATAATTGGGGTTTTTCTTGGAGGTATTGCTGGTATTTTCTCAGGCTTTTATGGCGGATGGGTTGATAACCTACTTATGAGACTCACGGATATAATGTTTGCACTGCCATCAATACTTCTTGCAATAGTAATTGTGTCAGTTTTAGGAAGAGGTCTTTCTAAAGCAATGATTGCAATAGGCATAACATATGCTCCTCAAATTGCAAGAGTTGTTAGATCAGAAACAATTGTTGTAAAAAACAGTGAATATATTGAGGCTGCAAAAGCAATCGGATCGCCAAATTTAAGAACACTGAGAGTCCACGTTTTGCCAAATGTTCTCTCTGTAATCATTGTTTATACGACACTGAGTATAGGAAGTGCTATTCTTGATGCAGCTGCCCTCGGTTTCTTAGGATTGGGTGCTCAACCACCTACACCAGAGTGGGGCGCAATGCTTGCAAATTCAAATCATTATATAACGGGTGGTTACTGGTGGCTTGCAACTTTTCCAGGAATTGCAATTCTTATATCTGTACTTGGCTTTAATTTATTTGGCGATGGTTTACGAGATGCAATTGATCCAAGGCTTAGGAAGAAACTTTGAAATTTCCTAAAAGTATTGTAAAATCTGAAGTGAGATAAAAATTTTGGAGGTTTATTATGAAAAAGATTGGCGCTTTACTTATTGTTTTGCTTGTGCTTTCAGGAATATCTACATGGTTTTTGCTTCTAAACATCAGCTATTTTACATCAGTAAATCTCTTCGGATATATGATAAATAATGTAACTTCTGGCACATTAGTCATAGTTTCGTTCATTTTAGGCGGCATTCTTATATGGTTTATTTCGTTTATTGCATACAATATAGAGATTCAACAGCTTAAAGCACAAATTCAAAAAACAGCGGCCGAACAACAATCTTCAAAAAAAGAGGAGGAACAAAAAGGAGAGAAGTGAAATTCCAAAAAACAACTTTAATTTCTCTCATAAGATCATCAATTATTGCTGGGCTTTATGTTGCTCTGACAGTGGTTTTGGCTCCAATCTCCTTTGGCGCAATACAAATCAGGATTTCTGAGGCTCTTGTTGTTCTTCCATACAGTTTTCCCGAGGCAATATTTGGTGTAACGCTTGGATGTTTTCTTTCAAATCTATTTTCACCATTTGGACCAATAGATTGGGTTTTTGGAACACTTTTAACCTTAATCTCTGCTCTTTTTACCTACCTTATTGGCAAGAAAAAGCTAAAAAAGTATCTAGCTCCACTTCCACCGATTATTTTCAATGCATTAGGCGTTAGTTTTTATGTAGTTACTCTTGCAACACTCAATACAAAGCTTGGACTAATTGATGCTTTTAAATATTCTTTTGAGCACTTTGCATGGAAGCCATATCTATTTGGAGTCCTCACAATAGGCGTAGGCGAAGCAATATCAACATATTTGCTGGGACTTCCGTTACTTTATGCACTTGAAAGGAGATTGAAAGAATGAAATTTAAAATTTCTCTTGCTCAGATTAATCCAACGCTTGGAAATCTTGAAAAAAACTTATCAAAACACCTTGAATTTACTGAAAAAGCGATTTTAGAGGACGCAAAGGTTGTTGTATTTCCTGAGTTAAGTATTTCAGGTTATGTCTTAAGAGACCTTACATATGATGTTTCTCTTCCTGCAAACTCTGATTTTTTCAAACCGTTAAAAGAAATAAGCAAAAACATAGATATTATCTTAGGATTTGTTGAAAAAGGTGAAGATAAGATCATTTACAACTCTGCGATGTATTTGTCAAAAGGAGAAATAAAATTAGTTTATAGAAAAATGTTTCCGCCAACTCACGGAATGTTTGAGGAGTTAAGATTTTTTGGAAAAGGAACATCTTATAAATCAATAAAAACAGATTACGGAAAATTAAGTGTAGTAATATGTAGAGACTTTTTCCATCCAACACTTCTAAGCCTTGCTTATCTTGACAACGTTGATTTTGTTTTTGCCATAAGTAATATGCCACTTAGAGGGTTAAAAGGTGAGAAACCTCAAATTCAAGAAACCGTTGAAAATGCCTCGTCTCTCTATACTAATTTCTTTGGGTTTTTTGTTGTTTATGTAAATAGAGTCGGTTTTGATGACGGCCTTGGATTTTACGGTGGGAGCTTCATTCAATCACCAACTGGGAAAAAGGTTATAGCTCTCAGACTTTTTGAAGAGGAACTTCTGACAGGCGAAATCGATACAGACGATATTTATAAAAAGAGAACTTCATTCCCGCTTATAAAAGAGGAAGACAAGTTAACTTTTGAAGAGAATCTTCGAAGACTAATTGGAGGCAGAAATGATTGATCTCTCTCTTAATTACGAACTTACAAAAAAGTTTATAATTAAATTTATTGAAGAAGAAGTAATAAGTAATAATTTCAAACATGCATTGCTTGGAATATCTGGTGGCATTGATTCAGCACTTGTTGCTTACCTTGCGGTGGAGGCGCTCGGGAGCGAAAATGTTTTCGGTGTACTCCTACCATATAAGCTCAGTTCAAAAAATTCACTTGATGACGGCCTTAAAGTTGTAAAAGAACTGGGAATAAAACATGAAATAATCGAAATATCAGACATTGCAGATTGCTACTTTGAAAAAGAAAAAGTACAGGATAAATTCAGGATTGGAAATTTTCTTGCACGCCTCAGAATGAGCATAATCTTTGATAAGGCAAGAGAATTTGATGCAATAGTTCTTGGCACAAGCAATAAAAGTGAAATAATGCTTGGATACACAACTTGGTATGGAGACATGGCTGCAGGGATTTATCCTATTGGTGATTTATACAAGACTCAAGTCTTTGGGCTATCTAAGTATATTGGAATTCCAGAAAATATACTTAACAAAAAACCCTCTGCAGACCTGTGGCCAGGACAAACAGATGAAGAGGAAATAGGCACTTCATATGATTTGATTGATCAAATATTGTACCTTTATCTTGAAGAAAGAAAAACAAAAAAAGAAATAATTGAAATGGGATTTAAGAAAAACGATGTTGAAAATATTTTAAATAGAATGTTCTCAACTCAATTCAAGAGAACTTTACCACCAGTTTGTAAAATATCTCAAAGGACTTTTGGGCACGACTTTCTATATCCACATGATATTTTTAAATAAAAATAAACCGGGCTTGCACCCGGTTTATGTAGATAGTAATTAACAATTAAAGTAATTTTGAGAGTTCTTCAACACCCTTTTTGATTGTAAGCATCACCATTCCAAGTTTTGCTTCCTTATTTGTTACAACCATTAATGCAGCAAGATTTTTAATTCCAGTAGTAATAACATAACCAAATTCACCTTTTACATAAGCCTGTTCCAAAGTCCCTTTTTTAAGTTCATCAAGTGCTCTTTCGCCTAATGCAAGAATTGCAGCAGACATTGCAGCGACTCTATCTTCTTCGGCATCTGGTGGCAATAAACTTGCAATTGGAAGACCATCTAAACTCACAACTGCAAGTGCTTCAACATCAGGATTGTCCTGTTTTAACTGCTTTAAAACCTCAACGATTTGTGCTGGTTTTCCTTCTACCATTTTCGCCTCCTTGTTTTATTCTATAGACTTTTTACAAATAAACAATATCTCCCCAAATATTTCCATCCTCAACGAATAAGTATCCCAAACTTGGATTTTGGATAGCAAGAGACCCTGGATTAAAGTAAAGTGTCTCATCTATATACTTGTTCATTGGCTGATGCGTATGTCCAAAAACAAATGCATTACACCTTGCCTCAAAAGTTGCTCTTATTCTTTCCTCTATTCCCTTAGGACCGCCATTTCCATGAGTAAGACAAACCTTTAACCCTTCTATTTCAATAGAAATTTTGTCTCTAAGATGTTCCTTTAGCAACGGCTCATCCATATTTCCGTACACTGCATATACAATTTTTTTAAGTGAGTTTAAATAGTTAAGTACATCAAAAGATGTAAAATCGCCCAATGCAAAAATTGCGTTTACATCTATTGCAAATTTACTTAAATCGGGAATTACTGAAACTCTATCAGGATAGTGTATATCAGAAACAACCAGTATCTTAATCATAATTAAATCGGTGCTCCGTACTCTTCTGCCTCTTTGTCAAGACCTAGCCTCTTTAAGTGCATCTTGGTTGGAATTCCTTCTTTCGACCAACCTCTTGTCATATAATATTCATCTAACATCTTTTGAAGTTCTTCCTCAGTTACAAGATGTCCTTTACTTACACCATTTGAAATTGGTTCGTGAGTAACTCTATAGGGCAAATAATCATCCTTTCTCCCGAAACCTTCTCTTACGTTAAACAACTTTTGCAAATTATAGATTCTTTCACCTATTGTCATGAGCCAATCAACGCCCATTTTAATTCCAGTTACCGCTTCAATTCCTTCAAGTATATCATCTTCTAACCAGAAAAGACTTCTTGAGAATTTGCACATACCAATTGTATCATAAACAGTCATAAAGTCTTCGCCAGTCTTAACTTCATAACCCTTCCAGTTTGTTGAGAGCCTATCAACATTAGAAAGCTTCCAAAACTTTCCAGTTAACTCTGGTGCATAGATTCCACCTGTTAAATGGCATGCACCTCTTACGGAAACTGCAATTGCAAGCGCCATTCCCTTGAGACCTCTTACATCATAAGCAGGAGGCTCAAGACCTTTTACTTCAATGGCAAACTTCTCAGAACCCTTTCCAAGCTTTTGTGATGCTTCTTTTACACCATTGAAAAGAAGTTCTCCTAGACGGCCCTCACGCTTTGCAAGTTTTTCCATTGCCTGGACTGCAGCATCGCCATTTCCAAACCTAAGATCAAGACCATCTGTATCTTCCTTAGTAAGTAAGCCTTTCTCATATGCCTCCATTGCCCAAGCCAAAGTTACTCCGGCAGAAATTCCATCAAGACCTGCTCTATCGCAAATTGAATTGAGTTTTGCGGTAACTTCGATGTCTTCAATCCCAAGCACTCCACCTAGCGAGTAAAGAATTTCATATTCGACTCCTTCCACTCGAAGTCCTGCATACTTGCCATCTTTAATCACTATATGCCTTCCGCACGGCTTATTGCAGTTTGGACATGGATGTAATTTTTCGGTGTAAATTGGAGACCAGTAATAAGGATCAAGATGTGATTTTCCATCTGGATGCGCCTTAAAACTATCCTCAAAATAGCTTTGTTGCCAATTTTTGACAGGGAAAACACCTATCTCTTTATTAACCCATTCATAAAATTCACCTGAGCCATATGCCATATCAAGTTTTGCAACTTCACTTCCAATAATTTTACCATTCCATCTTTTGATCGCTTCTTTGAGTTTTTCAGAATTTACAACAGGAATTTCTTTTGTACCCTTAACTGCAATCGCTTTAAGCATTTTACTTCCCATCACAGCACCGCCACCAGCACGGGCTGCCTGGCGCTCTTCAAAATCTATACCTGAAATCTTCGAAAGCATCTCTCCAGAATAACCTATAGCACAAGTATTTACGTTTCCGTGTTCAATCTTTAAAATTTCTTGTGTTTCAATTGCATCTTTTCCCCAAAGATGTGACGCATCCTTTAATTCACACTTCTCATCTTCAATAAGAAGATACACAGGTTTAGAGCTCTTTCCCTTTATAACTAACGCATCATACCCAGCCTTTTTAAGTGCAACGCCAAGATAGGCTCCTGCAACACTTCTACCAAATCCATTTGTTAAAGGAGATTTAAATGTTAGTGTTGTTTTTGACGCAGTAGGGAGTCCTGTTCCAACAAGCAATCCTGGAGCAATAACAAGAACATTCTTTTCTGATAATGGATCAATGTGTGGCTCTGTGTAATCAAAAATTAACCTTGTTGCAAGTCCAAGACCACCAAGATACTTTAAAAAAACTTCTTCGGAAAGATTTTTTACCTCAATTTTTCCACTCGTAAGGTCAACTTCAAGATACCTACCAAAAACTCCTTGCATAAGTTGAACACCTCCTTTTATTTCTCAATAAAGTTCTTTAATAAAGCCACTGTATTTTTAATGTCGCTAAGATCGATTACTTCACCTTGAGTATGGATATATCGTGTGGGAATTGAAACTGCAGCAGTCTTTACACCTTCTTTGGTTATTTGAATCGCAAATGCATCTGTTGTCCCGGAAGTTATCACTTCAAGCTGAAACGGAATCTTGTTTTTAGTTGCAACATTAATTAATTCATTTCGCAAATCAATGTTTGTAATCATTCCGCCATCCATAACTTTAATAGCTGGACCCTTTCCTAACTCCAGTGCATTAATGTGAGGATCTACAAAATCACCTGCTGTCGTTACATCTACTGCAATTCCAAATTCTGGTGTTATTTCATAGGTTGAAGTTCTTGCTCCCTTAACTCCAATCTCTTCCTGAACAGTAAAAACTGCATACAAATCATATTTAAGGCTCTTTTTCTTAATGTTATTTAAAAGTTCAACAATCACAGCACAACCCGATCGATCGTCAAGTGAAGGAGAAATTACTCTATCGTAATTTTTAGAAAAAACTGGATAAAAAACTCCTTCCATTCCGATATTTACAAAATTTAAAGCATCCTTCTTGCTTTTTGCTCCAATGTCTATAAAGAATTTTTCAACCTTAAATTCTTTGGGTTCCCACAGGTTTTCTTTATCATCATAATAAATCGTTCCTGAGATTCCGTTCTCAAAAAGTACACGACTACCCAGCAAGAAGGAAGGTCTCAATCCACCAATTGAAGTAAATCTTAAAAGACCATTTTTATCAATATCTGTCACTATGAAACCAATCGTATCAAGGTGAGAAGCAATCATCAATTTTGGTCCATTTTGTGGAATGTGCGCAACAAGATTTCCAAACTTATCTTCAAAAATTTCACAATCGCATTTTTTAAGTTCTTCTTTTATGAGATGTTTAACTTTATCTTCTTTTGATGAAGGACCAAAGGTTTTAACTAATTTTTCTATTAAATATTCCATTATTCCCCCCTTATAGAGACCTCAAAAATTCAATAATGAGCCTTTTTGTATTCTCATAGTCATTTATATTAAAAAGAGAAACAGGTGAGTGGATATATCTTACTGGGACAGCCACAACAAGCACTCTAACTCCACCTTTTGTTAGCTGAATTCTTGATGAGTCAGTACCACCTACAAATACCTGTTTGAATTGATATGGAATTTTAAATTTTTCTGCTATCTTAACAAGTTTATTTCTCAATTCATGATCGGTAATAACGGAATTGTCTTTTATCGTGATAACCGGACCATTGCCAATTGAAGTACACTTTTCATGTTCTGCTACATCTGGGAAATCCGCTGAGATTGTGCCTTCAAGGGTAATTGATATCTGGGGTGTATACTTGAAGGCTCCAACAGTTGCACCGCGCAAACCAATTTCTTCCTGTGACGAGAATAATGCAACAATTGGAAAATTAAACTTCTCTTTTAAAATTTCAGAAACAAGCGAACATCCTAATCTGTCATCAAGTGCTTTTCCGATAAAAGTATCATTAGAAAGTCTCTCAAATTTAACGTCAAAACCAATGTAATCGCCTAAACTTACAAGTTTTTCTGCTTCTTCCTTTGTTTTTACCCCGATATCTATGACCATATCTTTTGCTCTTTCAACTGATTTCTGCTCACTTTGTTCTTGAAGATGTATAGGAACTGTTGCTATTACACCTTTGACTTTATTTTTTCCAATTACAACTCTTTTTCCCAAGAGAACTCTGTCATCAATGCCGCCAATTTTAGTAAATTTAATAAATCCTTCAGAGGTAAAACCTTTTACAAGAAGCCCTACCTCATCCATATGAGCATTAAGCATAACTATAGGTTTTGAAGATTCAAACTTCTTAGTCACTATAAAGTTTTTTAGAGGGTCAACTTCGAAACTGTCTATGTAACCCTTTACTTCCTCTTTCAAAATTTCAATAACTTCATCCTCAAACCCGGAAACGCCAATTGCATTACTCAACTTTTCAATAAGTTCAATATTCGCCATTTCTATCCTCTGTTGGCTCAAATTCTCCAATAAAAAGCTTCAATAGTTGCACAGTTTTATCAACATCAAATGGATCAAACATTTCGACAGGTGTGTGCATGTATCTTATTGGAATGCTTAAAAGAGATGTAGGTATTCCAGATCTTACAAGACCAACTTTGTCAGCATCAGTTGATGATAGCACTCCTACCTCCTTCTGGTATGGAATTCCATATTTATCGGCAACTGAAGCAATTTTATTTGTAAGTTCTCTATTGACGGAAATTCCATAAAATATTGTAGGGCCTTTACCTAATTCAAAACCATCGAAAGGTGTCACCTTATACTGTGTTCCAAATGTAACATCAAGTACAACAGAAGCATTAGGAAAAACTGAAAAAGTAGCGGTTATCGCACCAAGTCCAGTATATTCTTCTTGAGAAGAAAAGAGAAAATAAACATTCACATCATGCTTAATATTTTTCAAAACCCTTGCTGTTTCAATAAGAACATATACACCAAGCCTATTATCAAAAGACTTATTTACTAAATAATTGCCAATTTTATCAAACGAAGGAGCGAAGCTTACATAATCACCAACAGAAACCAAATCCTTTAACTCATTCTCTGAAAGACCAGTATCAACAAATAGCCTATTAAAATCATATGTAAGATTTTCTTCTCCTTCCTTCACGAGGTGGTAAGGTTTTATACCAATTACTCCTTTTATTTTTTTCTTACCATGCACTATCACTTGCGATCCTGGCAAAATCTTTGGGTCAATCGACCTTGAAGTCACTTTTAAAAACCCATTTTTCTCAATGCTACTTACAACCATAAACACTTCGTCAACATGTGCTTCAAGCATCAAGGCAAAATTTCCATTACCTTTTTTCAAAGCCATGAGAGAATTGCTCCTCTCATGAATTTTAATTTCATCTACATAACCTTTTAAAGCACTTTCAATTATTGGAAAAATAATTTTTTCATTGCCTGTAGGAGCAAAACTTTCGGTAAGATTTCTTAAAAGACTTTCATCCATATATCACCCAAAGAAAATTTTAAGCTCGCGTTCAGCATCTTCTTTGCTTGATGATGCATGAACAACGTTCTCAGTAAGATATGGTGAAAAATCGCCTCGAATACTACCTGGCAATCTTTTTTCAGGATGAGTATCCCCAACAAGGATTCTACAATTCAAAATTGCATTTTCCCCTACAATTTTCATTACAACAACAGGTCCAGAAGTTGAGTAGTTAATTAGTTTTTCAAAGTAATCTCTTCCTTTGTGTTCTATATAAAGCTCTTCTGCTAATTCCCTTGATAGAGTAAGCATTCTAAGTTCGGTAATAATCATTAATTTTCGTTCGAATCTTGAAATTATTTCACCTATTAATCCTCTTTTTACACCGTCAGGTTTTATCATTACAAAAGTTTCCTCTATCATATCTCCTCCAGTTTATCAAGGTAGACTTCCTTGTCTTCTGGATTATATCCAATTAATTCAGCATACCTGCCAAGTTCAATGATGCTTTTGAGCGTTTCTTCTGCTTCTTGCTCAGACATCTCTTCCTGAAGGAGTTCAAGAAGGTCATCCCTATCGATTGAGTTCTCAGTTGCCTTAATAAGAATATTTATTACCTTCTTAAAAATTGGCAATTTCTTTAATGATTCCTTAAAAATTAGTTTTCTTTTATTTTCGTCACCATCAACCAGTTCGTGACCCAAATCAGTTAAGAACACATCACCCTCACTAACTTCAACAAAGCCAAGCATCTGGGCAAGACGTAAAAGTGAAATTAGTTCATCCGCTTCGATTTCAATATCTTCCGGGATCATATAAATGTCAACTTTTCCATCTGAATCTTCAAGGTAAACAAGCAAACCAATAAGTTTGCCAACTTCTACATACGGCAAAGGCGATATATCGTCCATTATGTCCCCTTTCCGGGATTCACCTCCTTACTTATACTTGATCCAAGTATCATTGAATATATTTTATCATAAATCTTGTAAAATTCCTTACTTTCTCTATCTCTTGGTCTTGGTAAGTCCACTTTTTCATCTGCAATTATTTTTCCAGGATGAGTTGAAAGAATAATAATTCTATCCGAAAGATAAACTGCTTCCTCAATATTATGAGTAACAAGAAGTATAGACTTCAAAGAGAGCTTCTTTGATTCCCAAAGATCTATTATCTCTGATCTCAAGTTTTCTGCTGTTAGCGCATCAAGTGCAGAAAACGGTTCGTCCATTAAAAGTAATTCTGGCTCCATAATCAAGGCTCTAGCAATACCAACTCTCTGTTTCATCCCGCCAGACAATTCCCTTGGATAAGCCTCTTCAAAACCTTCAAGTCCTACCATATCAATGTATTTAAAAGCTTTCTTTAGCCTCTCTTTCAAAGGGACACCTCTTGCTTCAAGTCCAAGGGTAATATTTTCAGTTACATCAAGCCAGGGAAGCAACCCAAACGTCTGGAAAACCATACTTGTATATGGATTAATTCCTTTTATCTCTTGCCCTCTAAAGAATACACTTCCTGAAGTAGGTTTCAGAAGCCCAGCAATAATTCTCAGAAGTGTACTTTTTCCACAACCTGACGGTCCAACAAGGCTAACAAATTCGTTTTCTTGAATATCAAAATTTATATCCTCAAGTATTACTACTTCTTTATTCTTTAGAGGAAATGTTTGGTATACACTTTTAACACTCAAAAAGTCCATTATGCCTCCATCCTGTATCTATCAAGGATTTTATCATAAAGAGGTCTATACACAAAATGATTAATTGAGTAAACCATAAAAACAAGGGAAACAAGAGCAAGTGTAAAAAGAGCTTTCTCATTCTGAGCCAAAGATGTATTCAAAAGTGCACCGATACCTTGAACCGAAAAAGGTTGTCCTTTTATATCTATGTATTCTGCAACAACCAAGGCGTTCCATGCACCGCCCATCGCGGTAATCGTGCCAGTAAGAAATGAAGGAAGCATAGCCGGAATCAATAGCCTTCTAAGTCTCAAATTTCCTTTTACACCGTAAGAATCTACAACTTCTTGAAGATCATTTGGTATTGCTTTTAACCCACCAAGAACAAGAAAGAATATATACCATTGCATTCCTGTAAGGATTAATATTATTGAAGATAACTCAAGTCCAAATTTAAATGGTAAAAGAAAATAAAGTAACAATGGAAAGAACGAAATTGCAGGTATCGAAGAAAGAATTTGGAAAAAAGGTAGAATAAAATTAGCAATCTTTTTTCTATTGTAAAGAAAAATTGCAAATGGCACCGTCCAAGAAACCGCAATAATATAAGATGAAAGAACTCTCAAAGTTGAAAATATTAGAGATTTTAAAACAATCAGAATATAACTGAGTTTAAATGACAAAGCAATGCTATAAATCCCTTTAAAAGTATAAAACATAATGTAAATTGAAACAAGTATGGAAACTACAAGGAGGACATATTTCAATACTCTTTCGATAGTAACAAATAATTTAGCTTTAAAAATTTGCTTTAGATTTATGCTCTCGAAGTTTATCTTTTCAAAGGGCCGTTTAATCTTGTTAATGATATTCCCAACAAATTCCCAAAAAATAATGACAATATCAAGAACTTCCTTCTCTTCCTCTTCACCAGGACTTATTGAATATCTAAATTTTCTTGACCATTGCGAAAGTGGACGCCACATGAACATATCGAGGAAAAATATAGTAACGCCAAGTGCAAGAATTCCTAGCAGAACCAAACCAATTTTATTTTCTGTTGCAGAAACAAGAATAAAACTTCCAATTCCTGGAAGCCTAAATGATTTTTCTCCTACAGCAAAGATTTCCGAAGCAACAAGGAAATACCATCCATTAGACCAACTTACAATACTATTATAAATGATTTTTGGAATGGAAGCAGGTATGTAAAGCCTTCTAAGTTTAAGAAGGCCTTCTGGATCAAAAAACTCATAAGCCTCTTTAACATCATTTGGTATTCCTTTTATGCTTTCATAAACTCCAAATGCAATATTCCAGGATTGAGATGTAAAAATTAGAAATATAGAGGCAAGTTCAACGCCAAGAATTGAATTCGGAAAAAGAGAGATAAAAAACGCAATTGCTACCGGGAAAAATCCTAAAATCGGCACGGATTGAAGAATATCAAGTATTGGTATCATTATTGCCTCTCTTTTTACGCTTGTTGCCGCAAGATATCCGTACGTAAAAGAGAATAAAAGAGAAAAGAAATAAGCAGAAAACATTCTAATAAGAGATCTAAAAATATAGTATGGAAGATAAGAGACCTTTAAATCTTCAACATAACTTGCAATGTTAATTTGTTTCTTATAAAAGGCATATACAACCCCTATAAGGAGCACTATTATTAATAGCTGCAAAACTAACTGAGAAAAAGTTCTTTTCTCTTTCATTTTTTAAAAGGCAGGAGGATTTTCCTCATTTATTTTATCTTCTTTTTCTCTTATAATTTCGAAAACAACAGTATTAAATGGATCTGGGCAAGAAACATAAGCTTTATTTTCTTCTTTCTCCCAGGGTAATCTTCCACCATAGCGAAGTGGTGTTATAAAAGGCCAAAGCGAAACAAACGCCCATCCACAAAAATTAATAGGAACTGGTTGCCCATTTTCGTTTATTTCAAATTCATCTCCAGCTTTTAGATTAGCAGAACAAGTCCCTCTCACTTCAACAACTCTTATCTTTATCTTGTATATTGCCATATCATTTAATTCTATTAAAAATTAACATTTTTTCAAATACAAATAAGAAGTTTTTAGGTATAATTCAAATATGGAAAAAGATAAAGTTAATAGATCAATAAAAGAAAAAGTACTTGGAAAAAAGGCTTATATCTACAATGTAATTATTTCTGCATTATTCATTGTTCTGCTTTTTATTTATTACCGATTAATACCACGACATTTTACATCTACGCCTGTTGTACAATCTTATAATGGCACAGTAAATTTATTCTATACTCCTGACATGGGCAAAGCACCTGTAATTGACGGAATAAAAAACGCTAAAAGCTCTATCAATATAGAAGTTTATACATTTTCCGATACAGATGTGCTTCAAGAACTTGTAAACGCAAAAAAAAGAGGAGTAAAAGTTCGAGTAATTCTTGAAGAAAATCCATATGGTGGATACAGCGCAAACAAACAGACAAAAGATAAGCTTTCTTATTATGGCATTGAAACAAAATGGGACAATAAAGCGTATAACTTTACGCACTCAAAGTTTATGGTTATAGATAACAGAACAGGCTACATAATGACTTTAAACCTCACAAAATCAGCTTTTAATAAAAATAGGGAGTTTGGCGTAATAGTTAATGACCAAAACATAGTGCAAGAACTTACTAAAATCTTTGAAGCAGATTGGAAAAGATCACCATATAATCCCAGTAAAGATACCGCACTTGTTGTAAGCCCAGAAAATTCAAGAGAGAAAATCGAAACTCTTCTTAGAAGTGGAACAGGAGAAATTTTGATCTATGCAGAAGAAATTCAGGATCCTTCAATTATTGATATCTTAAAAAAGCGAAGAGCATATGGAGCAGATGTTAAAATCATTATTGCGGATCCAATGAATGTTCAAGGAAATGAAGTAGTAATTTCAGAGCTAAAAAGATACGGAGTAGACATTAAATACATAACAAGCCCGTTTATCCATGCAAAGGTTATTATTGTAGATAGAAAATATGCATTTGTTGGATCGGAGAACCTTTCTTCAAATTCTCTTGACAACAATAGAGAAGTTGGAATTATTTTATCGAATCCTGAAGTCGTTAATAAGTTAAGAGAAATTTTCTTCTGGGATTTTGCAAAATAATTTAATTCATCTTCCGTAAATTTCAGTGATCTCTTTTAGTTTAAAGAATTTCCCCTCATCTATATCACTAAATTTTAATTTGAATCGCCAATTTCCCGAAGAAGTTCCAGGTGTATTCATTCTAAAGCGTTCGTCAAGAGCGAGAATATCTTGAACAGGAAGAATAGAAAACTGTGCAATAGAAGAATGGGCAAGCCTTATTAAATCAAAATTAATTGTTTCAAGAGATGTCTTTTTCCCTAAATATTTTTCGAGATATGACTTACCATTATTTGTAAGCTCATATTTAAACCAGCCGACTATGGTATTATGGTCATGTGTACCTGTATAGACAACTGTTGGGTTTTTATAGTTGTGCGGAAGGTATCCATTTTCAGGTGATCCATCAAATGCAAATTCAAGAACTCTCATATTCGGAATATTATATCGCTCGATTACCTCAACGACATCCTCTGTAATCAAACCAAGGTCCTCTGCGATAAATGGCATGGTTGGAAAATTATTTTTGACTGTATCAAAAAATTCATAAACAGGTACTTTTATCCACTCGCCAATTTTTGCATTTTCTCTGCCTGCATCAACCGCATAATATGCAACAAATCCTCTAAAATGGTCAATTCTAATAATATCAACGAATTGTAAAAGATGCGCAATTCTTTTTATCCACCATTCAAAATTAGTTTTCAAATGCTTATCCCAGTTGTAAACAGGATTTCCCCAGAGTTGTCCATTTTCATTAAAGTAATCAGGAGGAACACCAGCAACTTTTACAGGATAGCCATTATCGTCCAAATTAAATAATTCCTTATTTGCCCATACGTCGGGACTATCAAGATCAACATATATGGGTAAATCACCAATTATCTCAACTCCATTTTCATTTGCGTAATCCTTCATTTCCAAAATTTGCTTGTATGCAATAAACTGCAAAAATTTAACAAATTTAATCTCATCTTTTAGTATATCCTTTGCGAGGTTAAGGGCACCAAGATTTCTATTCTTAAATTCATTAGGCCACTCTTGCCAAGCTCTATTTTCAAATCTTTTCTTCAGTGCTATAAAGATTGCATAATCTTCTAACCAAAAAGAATTTTCGGAACAAAATTTTTGAAAATCTTCGTTTTCCTTAAAATTTTTATAAGCAGAATTGAATGCCTTGAATTTATTCTCTATCACTTTCTCAAACTGAACTATGTTAGTCTCTTCTATTTCGTATTGCGAAAGATCCTGTGAAATTAAACCTTCTTCTTTAAGTTTCTCGAGACTTATAAGCAAAGGATTTATTGCAAAGGCAGAAACTGAGTGATACGGAGAATTATCAAAGTAAGGCTCAGTTGGACCAATTGGTAAAATTTGGAGTAATTTTTGACCTGAGTTTTTAAGCAAATCTATAAAATTTTTTGAAGAGTATCCAAAATCTCCTATTCCAAATTTGCTTGGTAAACTTGTAATGTGAGCTAAAACGCCACTTTTTCTTAAGTTTTTATTTTCCATTCTTGCGCTCCTACTTTTATTTTAAAATATTTTTAAATTTTTTAAAACCCCTTTAACTGCAAGTCTACAAGTCAATATACTCAGGAACTCACGAAGTGCTATAAGACCACTGACCTGCCTTAAAAATATTAGGAATAGATTTTTCATAGAGTTTTTTACAAATAACATGCTTGAATAAATGGACAAAAGTTTTTCGAAAGACCAACCAACAATTATAGTTGTATTTTTTTGGATTGCTGCGCCAAGTTGAATTGCTTTTTCCTCAATTAACTTTGCAAAATACCAATGCCACCCTTAGGGTAAATATAATCAGAATAAAGGTAAAAATAACTTAAGGCAAAAAAAGAAGGAGTCCCCTTAAAGAAATGTCGACTTATAAGATATTCAAGAAGCTCCTTGTATTGTTCAAGACTTTCTTTAGAGTCGACAAAAATAAATTTATCTTCAATTCCTACTGACACAGGAATTTTTAAAAATTCAAGAGTAATTCCAAGATCGCAAAGCTTTAGTATAATAATGCCTGCGTTTTCAAGAGCGCACACTCCTCCATAAAAAATAAAACCATCTTTTTCAAATGAATTAACAAACCCCCCACACTTTTCATTTTTTTTAAGTAAAAGTACTTTCAAGCCTGATAGAGCTCAGTATGCGGTAACAGTAAGACCTAAAATTCCCCCCTCAACAACTATTACATCCCACATAATCTATAGTAACATCCCCATTTTTAAAGTTATTTCCCAAAGTTTTTCTGCTTCGGATAAATCCTTTCCAGGTTACGTCATTTCTTCTTCTGTAGTCAAGTTAAAGAATTTTCCACTAACACCAACTAAATTCTTTGAAACTCCAAGATAGTAAAGTGCCTTAGCAGAAATTTCAGAATAATCAGGTAATCTATCAATTATGTTATGTTTAAACCAGAGATATAAAGGTCCATTATATCTTCCTGTGGCTTTTCTTACCATACCTGGATACATTGCATTAATGGTTACAGAACTTCCCTTAAAGTATTCATTAAACATCGTCATTGAAAGTATTTGCGCAAGTTTTGAAGATCCATATGCCTCTAACCCTGAGTATTTCTCTTTTTTGAAATTTAGATCATTTACATTTAATCCCCACACAGCAAATTAATAACCTTCAGAACTTACAAAAATTATTCTTCCCTTATCCTTTCTCTTAAACTTATCCTTTAAGATATATGTGATCACAAATGGAGCAAGGTAGTTAACTGTAAAAGTTGTTTTTAGTCCGTCAGCTGTTACAGTTTTCTTTTTGAGATATACACTAGCATTATGCATCAAAACATCAATGCTTTCTTCCATTTCTAAAAGTGCATAACCTACTTTATGCATCTTTTCTACCAAACTCAATTCTGCAAATTGGTCCAAATCTTTTCTTCGTTATTTTCTTTTAATCCATCAATTGCCACAAAAACCTCACTGATATTTCTTAATTATATAATTCCCGAATGAAACTACAAATTTTGAAAAGGAATGAAAAAATTTTAATAAATAAAGTAAATTTCCAATTGCTAAGCTAAAAAGTACTCAAAAAACACAACTTTTTATGGATAAATAAGGAAAACCTTTAAGTTTTTTGGACCAAAAATAAAAAATGGCTCCCCGTGTAGGACTCGAACCTACAACCTAGTGGTTAACAGCCACCCGCTCTGCCGGTTGAGCTAACGGGGAACCCGTTCTCGATATATAGCATAATAAATTTTTTCTTTTTGTCAAGAGGCTAAACCTTTTTTCTCAAAAATCGGACAAAATAATGATATGTTTATGCCGCATCCTACGCATTTGCCTGATCTACAATCCTCGGTCATCACACCATTCATTGCATTTTTATATTCTCTTAATAAGAATTGTTTCGAGACTCCAGAGTCAATATGATCCCAAGGTAATTTTTCATCTGTTCCAATTTCTTTTAGATAAATACTCATATCAATACCTTCTTCTTCAAAAGCCTTTTTCCATATTTCAAAGTTGAAATATTCACTCCAAGCATCCATCTTTGCACCACTCTTAAATGCTCTCTCAATTACATTTGAAAGTTGTTTGTCACCTCTGTCGAGTACAACTTCAAGAGCACTCATCCTAAAGTCGGAAAAATCTGCCTTAACATTTCTTATTTTTAACTCTTTCAAAAGAATTTTCTTTTTTTCCTCAAGTGTTTCTATGTCCTCAAATTTGGCCCATTGAAATGGAGTATTTGGTTGCGGCATAAATGGATTTATACTGAGGTGAATTTCAAAAGGCTTCTTGAAAGTCTTGTTTGCCTCACCAACTTTTAGCATCTCCTTTGTTAGTGTTACAATTTCAAAAACATCATCCATTGTCTCAGTTGGAAGACCTATAATATAGTAAAATTTAAGCGTATGGAATCCGAGTGAAACAGCAGTTTTAACGACATTAAAGATTTCTTCATTTGAAATCGTTTTATTGATAACTCTTCTAAGCCTTGGAGATGCAGCCTCAATTGCAAATGTTAGACTATGAACCTTCTGTTCAAGAATTGCTTCCCCAAGTTCCTTTGTAAATTTATCAATTCTAAGTGATGGTAACGATATAGAAACATTGAAATCCTTTGTAAGTTTCCTCATTAGGGAAATTAAACCATCCATATCTGAATAGTCATTTGTACTCAAAGATAGAAAAGTAATTTCTTCATACCCCGTATTTTTGAGAACTTCATAAGAATATTTTTCAATTGTTTCCATGCTTCGTTCTCTTACAGGTCTATAAACAATCCCAGCTTCGCAGAATCTACAACCACGAGTACAGCCCCTGAAAATTTCAACATAAGCCTTATCCATTATTATGCTTCCAAGTGGAACTATTGGTTTTGTTGGAAAATACGAATGCTCAAAATCTGATATTGCATCTTTTGTAACTTTTTTACCGTTTTTTTCAACGAAGAATTTTCCTCTCTTTTCAAATTCAAAAAATTTAGGAACATACACACCTTTTATGTTAGAGACTTCTTTTAGAAAATTTTCCTTGTTCTTTACACTTTTTGCTATCTCAAGAATTTTTATAAAAGAGTCCTCTCCTTCTCCTAAGACAAAGAAATCCATAAATTTTGAGAGAGGCTCGGGATTATATGAAGATGTGCCACCCATAAAAATAATAGGACGGGTTCTTTCATCCGAGTGTAAGGGAATCATTGATAGATCAAGGATATTAAGAATATTGGTATAATCAAGTCCTGTTTGAACTGAAAACCCAATGAGATCAAACTCATTTAATGGCGTCCTTGATTCAAGAGAAAATAGCGGTATTGATTTTTTTCGCAAATAATCTTCAAGATCAGGCAAAGGAGCAAAAGCCCTTTCAACAGAAACGCCATCTAATTCATTTCCAAGATGATAAAGAATTTTAAAACCAAAAGAGGACATACCAACCTCATATGTATCGGGATATACAAGCGCAACTTTTAGCAACCCAATGCCTTCTTTGTGAATACTATTGAATTCGTTTCCAAAGTAGTAGTAGGGTTTTTTAAATTTTATGAGTTCATAATCTTTAATCATAGATTTATCTCGTCCTTATAATTATACACGCTTACCACAAGCCCCAATGCGATAAAATTGACGAGTTCCGAACTTCCACCAAAACTCAAAAAAGGTAATGGCACGCCAGTAACAGGCATAATACCTATATTCATACCAGCATTAATAAGAATTTGGAAGAAAAACATTGCAAATACTCCAAATGCAATCGCTCTACCAAAAATATTTTTTGTGGAAAATGCTGCTTTTGCAATAAAGTATAAAATATAAGCGAAACTAAGGAGAACCACAACAATTCCAACAAACCCCCAAATTTCTCCAATTGCAGAAAAAATAAAATCAGCATACTGAACAGGGACAAAATTTAATTTAGTCATTGTGCTTCCTAAAATTCCTTTACCAATAAGTTTTCCAGAACCAAATGCTATTATTGATTGAAGAACATTATATCCACTTCCCAATGGGTCCCGATAAGGATTAAAGAATACTAAAATCCTTTCAATTTGATATGGTTTAAGAATCTTAGGAAGAAGCGGAATCAAAGATAGAGCAATTATAACTAAGGTTAAAGCATACTTATAGTGAAGAAATACCGCAATTAAGAAAAAATATATAAAGACAAATACAAGAGAGGTTCCCATATCAGGCTGTAGAAAAACAATAATTGCATAAGGAAGAAAAAGCAAAGTTGAATAAAGAAACTTCTCAAAATTATTCCAAGTTTTATGCTCATAAATCCAGGCAAAAATTATTATAAGAGAAATTTTAGCAAATTCTGAAGGCTGAACCGTAAAAAGCCCACCTATACTTATCCATCTTCTCGAACTATTTATTGCAACACCGATAATAAGGGCACCAATAAGAGAAAATAGCACTAACACATACAACAAAATTGAATAAAATTTGAATATTCTAAAATTAATCGACGAAACAATTATGAAAAGAAAAAAGGCTACAAGAAAATATGCTACTTCTTTTGGCACAAATTTTATAAAATTAATCACATAGAGAGCAGACACTGAAAAGAATTTTAAAATTATTACAGACAAAACTAAGGAATATGGAACCCTTTTCACTTTTCTTTCTTTACTTTGATTAGTGGAACTATTGCTTCAAATATGTTCTTTTCTCTTGTTCGTTCCAAATTTATTTTGATTTCATTTTCCTCAATATCAAAATATTTTGAAAGCACTTTTATTATATCTTCTTTTAACATTTCGAATTCCTTTGAAGAAAGCGATAAGCGGTCTTGAATAAGAATAAATTTTAATCTATCTTGTGCAATCTCACTTGCGCTTTTTTCACCTTTAAATAAGCTCATGAGCCTCTCCTAAATATATTACCAAAAAATCCTTTCTGCTCCTCAATTTTTATTGGAATTGATTCACCTTCAATTCTCCGCGCAATAAACCCAAATTCTTTTGCTGCAGGAGAACCTGGCAAGTAATTCACAAGTATTTCTCCTCTGTTTGTCGTTTCAATAATATTTTTATCTTCAGGAACAACACCAATTGCATCAATGCCTAAAAAATCAATAATGCTATCAAAATCAAGCATTTTTTTCTTGGAGACAAGAACAGGATCGTATCTATTTACTATAAGACTTATTGAAAATATCCCCTTACTTTCAATAATTCCAACAACTCTATCTGCATCTCTCACAGAAGAGACATCAGGAGTTGCAACTATTAAAGCTTCCTTTGCGGGAGCAAGTGAAGATTCAAAGCCCTTTTCAATACCAGCAGGAGAATCTAACAGAATGTAATCAAAACTACCTTCAAGAGTTGAAACAATGTCAACTATTTTATCAACATTAATATCTTCTTTACTATGAATTTGAGAAGCAGGAAGCAAAAAAAGATTCTCAAGATGTTTATCTCGAACAAGCGCTTGGTTAATTTTACAACGTTCTTCAATTATATCCATAATATTGTAAACAACACGATTTTCGAGCCCCATTACTACATCAAGGTTTCTAAGCCCTATATCCATATCAATAACAACTACACTTTTCCCAAGTTTAGCTAGAGATGCTCCTAAATTTGCAGTTACTGTTGTCTTCCCAACACCACCTTTCCCTGCAGTAACAACTATAGATCTACCCATCTTTCCTTCTCCTTACTGGTTTTGCTTCTCTTGCATCAAGTTGAGAAAAATTAATTTTGTTATCTTCTCCAATCTCAAAAACCCAGGGTTTTCTACTTTTTTCTGGAGTTTTAAAATCAATTTCAAGACCGTTTATATTTAAATATTGTTGTTGAAAGCCAAGAGCAACGACTCGTCTCCGAGCAGTAACCTTACCTTTAATAACACCAAAAACATAAACATCAGATTCAGATTCAACAACTCCATCTGGATTTACGTTTCCTAAAATTACTATACTACCATTATATCGAAATACTTGACCAGATCGTACTGTATGATTTATAACAAAAACTGACTGTTTTGGAGTTTCTTTATTTTCTACAAATAGCTTTTTTTCTTCATTTATTCTGAAAGAGACATTTATTCCATTTAAAAGATCCTGTAATTTGCTTATCTCATCTTCACTTAACTCTTTTCCTTGAGTATCTATGGTTAGAAAACCTTTACTAAAAAAATTCCTTTCGCTTTCTATGAGACTTTTAATACTATTAAGCACTTCTTCAAATGGTGCAGTGGGATCAATTTTTAATACTACATCTCCGTTTATTCCCTTAAGACTCACAAAATCTTTCATGGTTTCCTCCTTACATATTTTTACTCAAAAAAAATTTTTAAGCAAGTCTCTCATAAGAGGTGCAAGTGCATGTGATGAGGGGAATTTAGAATACTCAAAAAATAAAAGACCTAAAACCGAACTATTATCTTTTGGCGCAAATGAAACAAGCCAGTGATGTACGCTTCCTTCTTTATCACCTACCTCTGCAGTCCCTGTTTTAGAACAAACTGTTACACCATTTACCCTCATTATTCTCATATCAGGTTTATTTGAAAGTCCTTCAAGTCCATCCTTTACAACGGTTAGAGTGTCATCTTTGAACTTATAGTTAACTCTAACTTGTGGTTTATATTCAAGAATAACCTCTCCTTTTGATGAGACAATTTTATTCAAAAAATGTGGAGTTAATCCTATGCCATTATTAGCAATGATTTGATATAAAGATGCAACTTCAATAGGAGTAAGTGAAACAAATCCCTGACCTATTGACATATTTGCTGTATCACCTAAATACCACTGTTCTCCTACCGTTTCTTTTTTCCACTGGGGTGAAGGAATAATTCCGCTTATTTCAAAAGGAACATCAATTCCAGTTAAATCACCAACCTTTAAAAGATCGCTATAATATTTTATAGTATCTACTCCAGTCATAAGACCCAACTTATAAAAGAATACATCGCTTGAATTAGCAAGTGCAACTGAAGGCGTTTGTCTTCCAAATGCCGAGGGATAAATCCAATCCTTAAAATTCCTGCCGCCAATTGTTACATAAGGCCCACAATCAATAATAGTGCCCTTCGTAATAACTCCTTTTTCAAGTGCAGAAATAAGGGTTAAGCTTTTGAAAGTGGACCCCGGAGGAAATCTTGACTGAATTGCACGATTTATAAATGCATTCTTCTCTAAAAGCAAATTGTAATCTTTTTCGCCTATCCCGTTTACAAAAAGATTTGGATCAAAAGTAGGATGTGATACCATTGCAATGATACCACCGGTACGTGGATCCATAGCTATAGCAACACCATTTCTATCTCCCACAAGATTCTCAAGATCTTTCTGTACATTGATATCAATGTTTAGGTAGATATCATTACCGGGAACAGGCTTTTCCTCATATAAGATAGACTTTACACGCCCAAAAGCATCAACAAGAACCTCTTTTTTTCCTTTTATTCCTCTTAAATATTTCTCATATTGTAATTCAAGACCTTGTTTCCCTATCACATCGTTTATATCATAATAACTATCGGTCTTTATGTCATCAAGGGTAACAGGTCCTACATACCCAATGAAAGCAGCGCCTACTTCTTTAAAAGGATAGTATCGTTTGTAAGATGTGATAACATTAATTCCTGGTAATTTATCTTGTGATTCCTCAATTTGGATTCTTTCCTTTATCGAAATATCTTTCTTTAAAATTACATATTCATACGCCGGAAGATTTGCTTTCTTAATTTTGTCCTCTATGTCAGAAGTTCTCATACCAATTATAGATGAAAGAATGCTAAACTCATGTTTTGGATTTTTCACATCCTCCATAATTACCGCAACACTATAAGAAGGGATATCCTCTGCAAGAACAATACCATTCTTATCAAGAATACGCCCCCGCATAGGCTGAGTTTCAATAATTCTTACACTTCTGTACTGCGAAAGTTCGTTGTAGTAATCTCCTTTAACTACTTGAAGGTAATACGCACGCCCCATAAGAGTAAATACAAGAACAAAAATTAGTGCATAAATTATTTGACTAAACTCGGTTTCTTTCCTGTTCATAGGATACCTTAGAAGTTATAAAAACTAACACTACGGAAAGCAATAAACTTTCCGCAAAGAACTCTATTGAATAAAAAAGATTTTGCGTTAGTCCAAACAAAAAGATGAATAAAAAAACATAAACTCCAAAAGCTTGAATAATTATTGGGACTTTAATTTTAGAGGAGATGAAATTAAAAAAGAGAACACCAACGAGAGTAGGAAACGTGAAAAATCCGATAAATTTCCCAAAAAAACAATCAATGACCAACAAATAAAAAATATTAAGAAGCGATCCATCTTTTAAAAAAATTACGATTAAAAATGTAAGCGAGACTAAAAAATTTGTATTCTCATTTGTTGCAATATCAAACAATAAAAGTACAAGAAAAATGAGGAAATTTAAAAATTCATTCTTTTTCATATGATGTAATTACCAAAACATTTCTAATAGTATAAAAATCAACCAATGGCTTAAGCTCAATTTCGTTCTCAATCGTGCTTAACTTGTTTATTGAAGAGACTTTTCCGACAACAATATCTTTAGGAAACAATCCACTCTCTTCAACTGTCACAAATATATCAGAGATCGAATCAGAAATGATTTGTGAAGGACGAACAACTGTTAAGCCAATTCCGTTGCCAACAGCAACATCAATTCCACCACGAGAAGCATTTTTAACTCCAACTCTAAAATCTGGACTTGTTTCAAGGGTTACCTTTGATACATTACTTGATACCTCTGTGATTTTACCTACAAGCAGGGCTGTAGTGCCATCAATAGAGTAAATAACCGGCATATCAACCATAAAATTAGCATCTTTTCCTCTATCAATTATTAAGAAATTCCCTGCTTTACTATAAAAGATAACATTACAACCAATTGAATTGTACTTAATCTTATATTTAATGCCAAGAAGATTCTTTAATTCAGCATTTTCGTAGTAATATCCTAAAAGAATCTTTAATCTACTCTCAAGTGTTGCAATATAGTAATTTAGTTTTTGATTCTCTTCAATTAAAGCCTTACCATCTCTGATCGAAATAAAATAATTTTTAAACGAAATATAGATTCTGTTAAGAAAACTTACTATTACATTAACAGGTCTTAATATCAATACTTCGTAAACACTTTTAAAGGTAATACCATAGCCAGCAAGACCTGCAACAAAAACTAAAAGTATAATTGCTAAAACTAAATACAATACAAGTCTTTCACGAGGAAACTGCATCTTTATAATAGTCGAAATTCTCTATCACTTTTCCTGCACCAAGCGCAACTGATGAAAGGGGATCTTCTGCAACTGTAAATAAGATACCAGTTCTATGAGTTAAAAACTTGTCGATATTTTTAAGTAATGCTCCTCCTCCAGAAAGCATTATTCCCCTGTCCATAATGTCTGCCGCAAGCTCTGGAGGTGTAATTTCAAGAGTGCTCCTTATCACATTAAGGATTTCTTCAAGAATTGGTTGAAGAGATTTTCTTATTTCTTCTGAAGTTATTGTAATCGATTTAGGAAGACCATCTATAAGATCTCTTCCACGTATCTCCATTTTCTCATCTCTATCGAGAGGAAATGCACTTCCAATTCGCATCTTTATTTGTTCAGCAGTTACATCTCCTATGAGGATGCTATACTGTCTCCTTACGTAATTTATTATCGCTTCATTCATCTCATCACCAGCAATTCTTGTGGATTTTCCAACAACAATTCCTTTCAATGAAATTACAGCAACTTCTGTTGTTCCACCACCGATATCAACAATCATTGATCCTCTTGCCTCCTCAATAGGAAGACCTGCTCCAATTGCTGCTGCAAGCGGCTCCGGAATAACATAAGCTTGTCTTGCTCCCACATGTACCGCAGCATCAATAACAGCCTTTTTCTCAACAGGAGTTACTCCACTTGGAACACCAATTAGAACTACGGGCCTAAAAATCCCTCTTTTGCCTCCTGCTCTCGAAATAAAATAGTCAAGTAAAGCTTCTGTTGTTTCAAAATCATTTATAACTCCATCCTTAATGGGCCTTATAACATCAATTTCAAATGGAGTTCTTCCCGCCATTGCTTTTGCTTCGTTGCCTACAGCAACAACTCTCTTATTATGATCGAGAGCAATAATTGTTGGCTCTCTTAAAACTACGCCTCTCCCTCTCACGTATACCACAGTATTTGCAGTCCCTAAATCGATAGCAAGTTCCTTAGAAAATAGTCCCATGTTACACCTCTTCCATCATATTTAAGATTTCATAAACCTTCAAAACTGGTATCCCTATTACATTGTCAACGGGTCCTAAGACCTCATCAATGAAAATTGAACCAAGTCCCTGTATTGCATATCCACCCGCCTTATCAAGGCCCTCAGAACTGTCAACGTATTTTTCAATAACTTCCATATCAACTTCTTTTCTAAAATGGACTACAGAAATTACGTAATCAATTATACTAAATTCCCCTTTTAAAGCAACAATTCCTGTAATTACGCGATGATTTTTCCCAAGAAGTTCCTTAATCATTTTAAAATTCTCCAGTTTGTCTTTTGGCTTTCCGAATATTTTTCCGTTTAACTCAACTATAGTATCCATACCAATTACGATAAGATTATTGTTTTTACTTATTTCATATGCCTTCATGTATGCATTGTATATAACAGTTTTCACTGGATCTCCTTCAAAAACTTTTTCAGCAATTTCGACTGTTTTAATATCAAAATCAAAACCAAAGTTTTTTAGATATTCAATGCGCCTTTTAGAAGTACTTGCAAGAATAAATTTCATGTTAAAGTGAAAAACAAAATAAAAATAATAACCCCAATAATCGATCCAACATTAAGTTGAACATTCACTCCAAAGGTTAATTTTATAAACAAAAGATCCAGATCCATTGCTTTAATTCCAAAATTCAATCCGTAGTCAAATACAGGAAATACTTTTCCAATAAATATACCAAGAGCCGTCCCAATAATAAGGCCCAAAATCAAAAAAATAAAGAACCTTCCATAAGAAAACTTCCTCATTGCAGTTTCAACCTATTATATACAGTATGAGATAAAATTCCAACAACAAAACCTACCACTCCACCAATAGGAATAAGGAAGAAAAGATAATAGATAAAAAAAGAATTTTTGGTAACAAGATAGACAAAAATTACCTGCGAAACATTATTTATAATTCCTCCAAGCGCAGAGATTCCTTCTATGCTCATTTTTTTCCTAAATAAATAATGGGCAACTGACATCACAATAGAAGCGCTTACCCCACCAAAAAAACTTGTTCCAAAAGATATCCAATTGAATGCTCCTCTAAACACTTGACTTACAATTGTTCTAATAATTGCAACAAGAATACCGTATGTACCATTAAAAAGTAATATTGCAAGAACTGTTGAAACATTTGCAAGTCCAAGTTTTGCACCTGGTAACAAAGGGAAAATCTGAACTGGTTCAATAAGATTGAGTACCACTCCTATTGAAATAAGAAGTGAAAGATATACAATTGTCCGAATTTTTGATTTAGTAGGAAACTGAATCAACACTAAAATTACCCCCTGTAATCGAAATACTTATTCTATTTGGAAGACAAACAATTGATTCACCAATATGACTAATCCATCCTTGTTTTATACATAATTTATCAGGACATGTTGAGTCGATTACTCTAACCTTATCTTGAACGATTTCTAAAAAAAGATACCCTTCATTACTTTTAATCATCATTGTGCTCTTTTTCAAGTCTTTAAAAAGAGGAATCTTTTGGTAAAGTTTGCCATCAACTATAATAACAACATACTTGGAAGAATTTCCATTATGAGTTAATCTTATGCCAATTCCTAAAACAAGAGAAACAACTACTATTAATAAAATTATTTTGTCACCAATTTTCAAGAGTAATCAGCCCCTTCAAGTTATCCGTATAAAAGATATTCAAGTTTTTATCAATAACAACAGCTTCTGCATTAAATTCTTTTGCTAATTTAAAAGCACCATCCCTTCCTTCAACAAACATTGCGGTTGAAAGAATATCACCAATATATCCAACATCTGTAATAGAGGTTGTTGAAATAACTTTACTTGCAGGTCTGCCAATTTTGGGATCGAAAATATGGCAGTATCTTGCTCCATCGTATTCAAAGAAGCGCTCATAATCGCCTGAAGTTGCCACAAAAGAGCCACTTTTAACCTGAACTACCGCAATAACCCCATTACTTCTTGGATGCTTTATACCTATTTTAAAAATCTCATCTGGATTTTTACTATATACCAAAACATTTCCACCCATATTTATTATTGCTTTTTCTACTCTATTTTTAGTTAAAATTTCCTTAATCTTATCAAGAGAGTAACCTTTTGCAATACCGCCTAAATCGATTGCTTCGCCACTCCTTTTTAAAAAAATTTTACTAGCAGAAATCTCAAGATCGTTTATATCAGTTAATTTAAGTGCAGATGATATTTCGTTATCACTGGGGATTCGGAAATCCCCTGACTTAAATCCCCATATTTTAATAACTGGTGCTATCATTATATTAAAACTCCCATCCGTCTTAAAGTACATTTCCTTTGCTTTTTTGATAACATCAAGTGTTTCAGGTGAGACATCAACAGGTTTAATACCTGCGTTATTATTTATTTTCGAAACTTCTGAGTTAGGGTTAAAATCATCAAACAAGAGATTGAGACGATTTATTTCATTTTCTATTTCGCTAACTACTTTGTATCTATTAATCCCCCAAACTTTTATATCAATAACAGTATTCATACTGTAAATTTCAACAGAATAAGAGAGCTTTGCAAAGTAAAAGACAAAAAATAACAATGCTAAAGCTAAAAAAATTATTGAAATTAATTTTCTATTCAATGATACCTAAATCCTCCCCACAAAAATCACACTTTCCGCCATGAGTATGATTCTCAATAATTTCAAATCCAGACCTTCTTATGACTCTTCTCTTACATTTTGGACAATATGTATCCTCATATGGATGACCTGGAACATTACCAATATAAACAAAGTCTAATCCTTCACTTATTGCCATCTCTCTAATTTTTTCAAGGGTTTCAATAGGTGTTGGGTAAAGATACGCAAGATCAAGGTAAGGAAAGAAACGTGTTATATGTAAGGGAGTTTTCTTGCCCAAATTATCCCGAATAAACACCACAAGGTTTCTAAGTTCATCAATATTATCATTGATTGTAGGAATTATGTTTGTAACAATTTCAATGTGCATATTCCAACGTTCTTTTGCATAGATTACGCTTTCAAGAATTTTATGGAAATCAAAGATTGGGGTAATTTTATTGTAAGTTTCTTGTGAAAATGCCTTTATATCAACTCTAAACACATCAAGATAAGGCCCAATCAGATCGAGTCCTTCTTTTGTAATTGAACCATTTGTAACATACACTGTATATAATCCGTTTTTCTTTGCAAGCTGGGCAGACTTATAAGTATACTCGAACCATATTGTGGGTTCATTATATGTCCATGCTATCCCTTTAGCATTATACCTAACTGCTAAGCGAACTGCCTCCTCTGGTGGAATTTCCTCCGAGATTAAAGAAAAATCAAAATTTGGGTCTTTTATACGAGAAATTTCATAATTTTGACAGCCACGGCAACGGAAATTACAACCCCATGTACCAAAAGAAAGCACAAGGCTTCCTGGATAATAATGAAAAACTGGTTTTTTCTCAATAGGATCAAGCGCCCAAGAAGACACATATGAATTGAGAAGTGTGTAGAGTTTTCCATTTTTATTTATTCTTACCTTGCAAATTCCCGATCTACCTTCAGGAATAACACATCTAAAATTACACAAATTACAACGTACTTTATTTCCCTCAAGAGGTTCCCAGAGGAGGGCCTCAAACATTTTAAATCTCTCCCTTTATGAATCTATCAATTGATTTTGCTGCAAGACGGCCTGCACCCATTGCAGTAATAACCGTTGCAGCACCTGTAACGATATCACCACCTGCAAAAACACCCCTAACAGATGTTTGTAAATTTTCATCAACAAGAATCTCACCATGTTTTCCAATTTTTAATCCTTCTGTTGTTTTTGCAATAATAGGATTAGGAGTTGTGCCAATTGCAACAATTGCTTCATCTATATCAATTGTAAATTCGGAACCTTCTATTGGAATTGGTCTTCGCCTCCCAGAGCTATCAGGGTCGCCAAGTTGCATCTTTATACATTCAACTTGCTTCACAAAACCCTTTTCATCACCAATATACCTAACTGGATTTGATAATAAAATGAATTCTATACCTTCTTCTTCAGCATGAACTATCTCTTCGGCTCTTGCAGGCATTTCTTCTCTTGATCTTCGGTATATTAAATATACATGTTCTGCACCAAGTCTTAGGGCCGTCCTTGCAGCATCCATTGCAACATTACCGCCGCCAATAACAGCAACCCTTCTTGCCTTCTTTATTGGAGTATCAAATTCTGGAAATTTATATGCCTTCATAAGATTAACCCTTGTAAGAAATTCATTTGCAGAATAAATCCCGCCTAAGTTTTCTCCTGGGATATGCATAAATTGTGGAAGTCCTGCACCTGTTCCCAGAAAAACCGCTTTGTATCCGTCATCAAAAAGACCTTGGATTGTCCTTGTACGTCCTACAAGAAAATCAAATACAAATTTTACTCCCATTTTTGATAACATTGATATCTCTTCTTCAACAATTGATTTTGGTAATCTGAATTCCGGAATACCATAAACCAAAACTCCGCCTGCAACATGAAAGGCTTCAAAAATTGTTACATCGTAGCCCATTCTTGCAAGATCAGCCGCACAAGACAAACCTGCAGGACCAGAACCAACTATTGCAACTTTAATTCCTTTTTCCTTTTCTTTTTTGGGAATAGTAATTTCACCTTTTCTTCTTTTTTCCAAATCCCAATCAGCAACAAATCTCTCAAGACGCCCAATACCAACAGGATCGCCAACTTTCCCCATTACGCAAACAGCCTGACATTGTTCTTCTTGAGGACATACTCTCCCTGTTACTGCAGGCAAAAGATTTGAATCATGAATTATGTCAATTGCAAGATCAAATTTCCCCTCCTTAATTGCCTTTATAAAAGAAGGAATATTAATATGGACAGGGCATCCGTCTATACAGGGATGAGTAGGACACTGTAAACATCGCGAAGCTTCCAAAATAGCTTCTTCTTTGGTATATCCAAGAGGAACCTCAAGGAAATTATTCTTTCTCTCATGAGGTTCTTGTTCTTTCATTGGAGTAAGTTTTTTATTAAGATTCATTTTACTTCCTCCTTCCACTTTTCGAATGATAATTTTTCTTCTTCTTTGTAGATGTTAAGCCTTTTCATCAATTCATCAAAATCAACCGAATGTGCATCAAAATCTGGACCATCAGAGCATGTAAATTTTGTTTCTCCATCGACAGTTACCCTACATGCACCACACATACCCATTCCACAAACCATTAACGAGTTTAAACTTGCAATTGTTTTTATGTTATATGGTCGGGTCATGTCAGAAACTGCTTTCATCATTATCGCAGGACCGATAGTGAATACTCGCTTTATATCATTCTCCTCTTCAAGCACTCTCTTCAGAACATCTGTAACAAATCCCTTCTCACCATAACTTCCATCATTTGTAGAAATGAGAAGTTTATCAGATACAGAGCGCATTCTTTCTTCCCAAAATACATAATCTTTGGATCTGTATCCAATAATACTTATAACTTCATTTCCCTTACTTTTGAGTTTTCTTGAAATTGGATAAATTGGAGCAATTCCAATTCCACCACCTACTACAACCACTTTTCCAAAACTTTCAATTTCTGTTGGATTGCCAAGCGGTCCAAAAACATCAGCAAGAGAATCTCCTTCTTTTTTTGTTCCTAAAAGATGGGTTGTTTTTCCAATTTTCTGAAAAACAATTGTAATAGTTCCTTGAACCCTATCAAAATCAGCAATTGTTAAAGGAATTCGCTCACCTTTTTCGTAAACTCTAACAACAACAAACTGCCCTGGTTCTGCAGTTTTTGAAACGTTCGGAGCATCAAGTTCCATAAGAACCATTTCAGGTCCTAAAATTTCTTTTCTTAAGATTTTAAACATGCTACCTCCTTCCCCATTGTTAAACTTGTCTTTTTAAATATTTCAAAGAAATTATTACAAACAATCTTATAGAGAGTATCCTTTCCGATACCTCTTAAATTTGCAAAATAGTCATAAATAATTTCAACATTATGAGGCATATTCTTTTTTCCTCTCAAAGGAACTGGAGTTAGATACGGAGAATCAGTTTCAAGAAGAAGCCTATCAAGAGGTACAATTTTTGCAGCTTCTCTTAATTCGTCTCTTTTGTTAAATGTAATCATACCAGAAAATGAGACATAAAACCCCATATCTAAAACCTTTTTTACCTCTAAAACACCATAATCAAAAGAATGAAAGACACCTTTAAAATACCCCTCATCATATAAAATAGAGATTGTGTCGAAAAAAGCATCCCTCGAATGGATAACGATAGGTATATTCATCTCCTTTGCAAGCCTAATCTGTTTTCGAAAACCTTCAACCTGACTTTCTTTAGGGGTTAAATCTCTAAAATAATCAAGTCCAATTTCTCCAAGAGCAATGGTTTTAGGCTCTAAAAGTATTTTTTTTAAATTGTTAAGTGTATCTTTGTTTAATTTATCTATATCGTAAGGATGAAAACCACAAGTTGAAAAGGCATTATCGAAATTTTTTGCTAATTCAACACTTTCGATTGAACTGAGAAGATCGTATCCAACAATATTTACTATGATATCTTTTTTCTCAAAGATTTCTTTTATTTCGGCTTCATTATAATATTCCTTAAATACATGTGCATGTGAGTCAATTATCATCAACTTATTTTTGCTCCTTCTTCTATGTCCTTATCCACAGTGAGGAGTGAAAGGTTTTCTTTGTTAGAAGTAGAGGCCGCAAGAAGCATTCCTTGAGACGTAATTCCCATAAGTCTTCTCTCTTCAAGATTTGCAACAATTACGATTTTTTTCCCTATAAGTCCTTCTTCTGAATAAAACTTACCAATACCTGCAACAATTGTCCTTTCTTCCTTTCCTAAAGAAACCTTTAATTCAATCAATTTATCAGAATTTTTTACACGCTTTGCACTTAATATCTTTGCAACCCTAAGATCAAGTTTTGCGAAATCATCATATTTTACTTTAGAAATTTCAATTACATTGTCCTCATTTTCTTCGGTCTTTTTATCAAGGTCGATTTTTTCTTTTTCAAGCCGTGGAAAAATCGGTTCAAATAAATTCAAAACATTTTTCTTTAAAATTTGACCATCATATTCACTAATATTCCTATTTTCTACCCCAAACTCATCGAGAATAAAGGCAGTTATATTCGGCATAAATGGCTGCAAAAGCACAGATACATAAGCAATCCCCTCAAGGAGAGTATCTAAAACTACATTAAGCTTGTCAGTTTCTTTTGAAAGTTTCCACGGTTCCTTTACTTGGATATAGTTATTTAGATAAGAGATAATTTCAAAGACCCTATCCAAAGCAAATGACAAGGCATATTTTTCCATATGTTCTTTGTATTGGTTAAATTTACTTTTAGCAAATGCTACAAATTCATCATCAACACTATATGGTGGCACTTCAAGATTTCTGTATTTTGAAAGCATATTCAAAGTTCTGTTAATTAGATTTCCGTAGTCGTTAGCAAGATCAGAATTGTATCTTCTGAAGAAAGATTCCATTCTAAAATCACCATCTAAACCAAAGATTGCTTCTCTTGAAAGATAGTATCTTAAAACATCGACGCTTTTTGCAAACGTAATATTTGAAAGTTTCGAAAAATTCTCCGCAAATTCAACAGGATCAACGACATTTCCGAGAGATTTTGACATTTTCATACCTTCAAGATTCCAAAAACCGTGTGCAAAAATCTTTTTGGGTAAAGGCAAACCCATACTCATTAACATCGCAGGCCACACAATACCATGGAATCGTGTAATATCTTTTCCTATTAGATGTAAATCTGCAGGCCAATACTTACTAAACATCTCTTTATTTGTTAGGTATCCTATAGCGGAAACATAATTAATAAGCGCATCATACCAAACATAAATAGTATGCTCTTCATCAAATGGTACATGTATACCAAACTTAAAAGATTTTCTTGTAACTGAAATATCTTGCAATCCACCTTTCAAAATATTCAAAAGTTCATTATACCTAGATTCAGGCTCTACAAATTGAGGATTCTCTAAATAAAATTTAAGCAAATCATCCCTATACTTACTTAACCTAAAGAAATAATTATCTTCGGACAATCTTTGTACTTCTCCTCCACAGTGAGGGCATTTTCCTTCCACTAACTCCGAATCCTTCAAAAAAGTCTCATCTCTTACGCAATACCAACCTTCATAAGTACTTAGATAGATGTCACCTTTCTCATACATCTTTACGAAGAAATCTTTTACAACTTCTGTATGATCAGGATCACTTGTGCGAATAAACCTTGAGTAGGATATGTTAAATCTATCAAATATAGTCTTCCAAAGACTTGCAGCTTCATCAACAAACTTTTGAGGATCAATCCCTAATTCTTTTGCCTTTGCCTCAATTTTTTGGGAGTGTTCATCAGTTCCAGTGGAAAAGAAAACATCAAAGTTAGACAACCTTTTATATCTTGCAATTACATCGGCAGCTATTGCCTCAGAAACAGATCCAATATGTGGCTTAGAATTAACATAATAGATTGCAGTGGTAATATAAAACTTTTCCATAAAATACTCCTTTATCTTATATTTTCAATTTGTTGAATAGCATTCGACATTTCAAACTTAATCATTCCCAAATTACTAACATTACTTGCAAATATAACTAATAAATCCCCATTTTTGAGACTGTTGAAAATTATTCTTCCAACACTTCCATTTATAAAACAATCAGCGAACTTGCCCATTTTTGTAGAATCAAGCAAATCATTGAGATATCCTTTTAAAGATGCAAGTGTATAAGATAGTTCAATCGGGGGATTGTCAAGACTCGAGTTAACATAGAGAAGATTTCCTTCACCATCGAGAAGATAAACGCCTAAAACTCCGGAAAGATTTTTTAACTTAGAGAGAATTTTTTCCATTATTTCATCATCTCCTCAATTTTTGGTAAATATTTTTTGAATTCGATTCTTATTTTCCCAAGATTTATTGGTTCTCTTGCAATAACAAATAAATAGCAATCGTAAATAAGAGGTGCCCCAAAAACACCATACCCTTCAGAAAGAACAAAAAATTCTTTTGCTTTTCCCAAAGATAGATTCTTTAACGATCTTTCAACAATACTGAATATTGATGAGATTTCTGCACTTGCAAGTGCTGACTCAACACTTTCCTTTGCATACATTGAAACAGGAAGTCCATCTTTACCTGTAATGCCAACGAAAATTGATTCGCTAATTTCTTCACCTAAAGATTTAATAATGTTTTCCAAATTGTCCATTTTTACCTCCGATACAATTAATTATACCAAAATTTCATTTAAATGTTATTATTCTGGTATAATATGAATATGAAAGGTAAAACTCTTGCAAATTTTATTGTAAAGGTAATTGAAGAAAAGAAAGGCGAAGATATCAAGGTCCTCGATGTCAAAAAACTCACTATTATTACTGATTATTTCGTAATTTGTACTGGGAATGTCTCAGAACATTGCGACGCAATTTCGTACGAATTGGAAGAAAAACTTAAAAAGAAAAAAATAATGCCCATCTCAGTAGATAAAGGCACTGACTCAAGTTGGATTGCAATGGATTACGGAAGCGTAATTGTGCACATTATGACTGAGGAAAAGAGAAGATTTTATGACCTTGAAAGAATTTGGGAAGAAGTAAGCCCAAAGATTACCTCTAGAAGAAAGTCAAAATCTTGACAAATTTATTTAAATTAATATAATACTTCGGAAGTAATATTTTTTAGGAGGCTTTATTTATGGATGAATTTTTCTCTATTCATGAGGTCAAAAAAGAAAAACTTGATATAGAGGAAATTTATGACCTCGCAATAGTAGGTGGTGGCCCTGCAGGTCTTACTGCTGCAATTTATGCTGCCCGTTTCAGATTAAAATTTGTTTTGTTTGAAAAAGTTGCAATAGGTGGACAAATTGCAGTAAGCGAATGGGTAGAAAATTATCCAGGTTTTCCGGAAGGTATATCGGGTGCTGACCTTGTAAATTTATTTAAGAAGCAAGCAGAAAGATTTGGCACAAATATTGTTCTTACTGACGTAAGAAAAATAGAAAAAGTAGATGACCTTTTTTACCTTGAAACTGAATACGGAAAAATCAGATCTTGGACAGTAATACTTGCAACAGGTGCAGAGCCTGTAAAACTTCCTGTTCCAGAAGAGGAAAAATTCAGAGGAAGAGGAATCTCTTACTGTGCAACATGTGATGCAGCATTTTTCAAAAATAAAACTGTTGCAGTTATCGGAGGTGGAGACACCGCAATACACGATGCACTAACTCTATCGAAATTTGCTGATAAAGTAATTGTAGTTCATAGAAGAAAGGAGCTTAGAGCAACCAAAATATTGCAGGAAGCAGCATTTTCAAATCCAAAGATATCTTTTGAACTAGAATACATTCCGGCTCATGTTCTTGGAGACAAAAAGGTAGAGGGTCTCGAGATTGAACATGTTATTACTAAAGAACATAAAACTCTTAAAGTTGATGGAGTGTTTGTAGCAATAGGTGAAAAACCAAATTCAGACTTAGTTAAAGGGCTTGTAAACCTTGACGATAGAGGATTCGTAATCACAAATATGAAAATGGAAACAAGTCTAACTGGTCTTTATGCTGTAGGAGATGTAAGAAATACACCACTGAGGCAAGTTATAACTGCTTGCGGTGATGCTGCAATAGCAGCAGCCGAAGTTGATAAATATATTAAAAATCTATAATCAAGAGGTGAGAAAATGGAAAGATTATTAAAAGAAAAAGATGTAGAGTACATTAAAGACTTATTCGAAAAGAACTTGAAGGACGAGGTAACACTAACATTGTTTCTTGAAACTAATGGACCAAAAGTAACTAAATTTAACGAACAATACCTTCCTTATACGGAAGAAATCGCAAAAGAAGTTGCCGAACTTTCTCCTAAAATAAAGTTAAATATCTACAAAGATAATGAAGAAAAAGAAAAGGAATATGGAGTAAAGGCAATATCAGCACTATTTATTGAGGGTCCAAAGACAAACAAGAATATAGTTTACTATGGAATACCTTCGGGACACGAATTCTCTTCTCTCTTAGAGGATATAATTGATGTCTCAAAAGGTGAAACAGAACTCCCTGTTGATATTAAAGAAAAGGTAAGAAAAATTTCGAGCTCCGTTGAAATTCTAGTATTCGTGACTCCAACTTGTCCATATTGCCCAAGAGCAGTAAGAACAGCTCATCAGTTTGCACTCGAAAATCCCAACATTATTGGTGCAATGGTTGAAGCAAATGAATTTCCAGATTGGTCAAACGAATTCAATGTCTATGCAGTTCCAAAGATAGTTATAAATGGTGGTAAGGCAGAATTTGAAGGAGCACTTCCAGAAGATGCATTCCTCCAGTCTGTTTACGAAGCCCTTGGAATAAAGCTAATATAAAAAGCAATTTATTTACTATCTAAAAAAGCCCCCTATTGGGGGCTTCAAAAATTTCAAAAGACTAATTAGATCAAAAGCGAAAGGATCGCCTTTTGAATATGGAGCCTATTTTCTGCTTGGTCAAAGACAACAGAATGAGGACCATCAATAACTTCGTCAGTTATCTCTTCACCACGATGAGCAGGTAAACAATGCATTACAATAACATCATCTTTTGCATGAGTTAGAATACTTTCATTTATCTGATATGGCTTCATAATTTGAACCCTCTTTTCATGTTCAGCTTCTTGTCCCATAGAGGCCCATACATCTGTATATACAACATCTGCATCTTTCACGGCAAAAGTTGGGTCATTTGTTATCTCGACTTTAGCTCCGGACTTCTTTGAAAAGTTAAGTGCAATATCAACAACCTCTTTAGCTGGTTCAAAACCCTTTGGGCTTGCAACTGAAACATTAACACCAAGAATGCTTCCACCTATCAAAAGCGAATTTGCAACATTGTTCCCATCACCTAGATAAGCAAGTTTTATTCCCTCTAATTTGCCTTTTTTCTCCTTTATTGTAAGAAAATCTCCAAGAGCTTGACATGGATGAGAAAAATCTGAGAGTGCATTTATAACTGGAACTTTAGAATATTCTGCCAATTCTTCAAGAGTTTTCTGAGCAAAAACTCTAGCCACTATCCCTTGTACCATCCTTCCCATAACTCTTGCTGTATCAGGGACTGTTTCGCCTCTTACAAGTTGTAAATTTGAGGTTTCAAGAATCAATGGAAAAGCTCCTAGTTCGTGAATTGCAACCGCAAAGGAAATTCTTGTACGTGTTGAAGGTTTTTCAAATAACACTGCGACTGTTTTTCCGTCAAGGAGTTTTTCTTTTTTCCCTGCGTAGTAATCAACCTTTAATTTTTCTCCTTGAAATATAAACTCCTCAAGCTCTTCTTTTGTAAAATCCTTTAAACAAAGCAAAGATCTTCCTTTAAGATTCTTTGACATATTAACCTCCAAACTTTTCAGTCAAAATATCTTTTAAGTCAGGCTTCCCAATCTCTTGCAATTCATATCTAACCCTTACTGCTGGTTTGTTTATTTTAATTACCCTTCTCAGATCAATTGGAGTGCCAATTACAACTACATCAGCAGGAATTGAGTTAATAGTCTGCTCAAGTTCTCTAATCTGAACATCACTATAACCCATAGCAGGTAATACATCTTTTGTTTGGCTGTATTTCTCATAAGTCGACTTTATTGAACCCACAGCATAAGGAACTGGCGAGATTATTTCGCTTGCACCAAGCTTTCTTGCAGCAATATAACCTGCCCCATAGCTCATTTCACCATGTGTTAATGTTGGGCCATCTTCAACCACAACAACCTTCTTCCCTCTCACAATTTCGCCATTATCAACAAATATAGGTGATGCTGCATCAATGATAACTGCATTAGGATTTACCTCCCTTGCATGGTTTCTTACAAGCTCAATCGATTCAAAATCTGCAGTATCTTCTTTGTTAATTACAATAACATCTGCACTTCTAAAGTTAGTTTCACCTGGATGGTATGTGAGCTCGTGTCCCGCACGTAATGGATCTGCAACAACAATTCTAAGATCTGATTTATAGAATGGGAAATCATTATTTCCACCATCCCAAACAATTATATCTGCTTCTTTTTCTGCTTCTCTTAATATCTTTTCGTAGTCAACACCTGAATATATTACTGCACCTAAATCGATATGAGGCTCATATTCTTCACGCTCTTCAATAGTACATTTATATCTATCAAGATCCTCATATGTTGCAAAACGTTGAACTGCCTGTTCTACAAGATTTCCATAGGGCATCGGATGCCTAATCGAGACAACCTTTTTGCCCATCTCACGGAGGATTCTAACTACTTTTCTTGTTGTTTGGCTCTTTCCTGAACCAGTACGAACCGCACAAACAGAAACAACTGGCTTAGTTGACTTCACCATTGTTGCATCAGGTCCCATTAGCCAGAAGTCTGCTCCGTTCGCTAGTACAATTGAAGCCTTATGCATAACATATTCGTGTGGCACATCGCTATAAGCAAATACTACTCTATGAACATTTAACTCCTTAATTAGCTTAGGAAGATCTGATTCAGGATAAATAGGAATACCATTTGGATAAAGTTCACCTGCAAGTTCCTTTGGGTAAACTCTCCCTTCGATATTAGGAATCTGTGTTGCGGTAAATGCAACTACTTCATACTCAGGTCTGTTTCTAAAAAATACATTGAAGTTGTGGAAGTCTCTACCTGCTGCACCCATGATAATTACTCTAACCTTTTCCATAAAACACCCCTTTCTTAAATTTCTCTTAAAAATTTCATTTTTGCTCCTTATTATACAAGATTTCTTCAATTTTTGCTTTAATTTCTTCTTGCCTATTGTTAAAATTTAGGAAAGCAAGTATCAGGGATATGAAAGGCCAAAATAAACTAAGAATGCCTTCTATATACATACTCTTTGAAATGTAATAATATCCAAAGAAGATAAATATGATCCAGCGGAACTTGTTTATTTGCCACAAGATATATGAAATTTTCAAATTAATAAATCTTAGACTTACAAAACCCCAAAGTACATTCAAAATATAAACTGTAGTAATTAGAATGTGCCATTTAACGAAATACATTAATGGAGGTATAAGTATTTCTGTTGCATAAATCGGAAGATTTGCCCATTCACCGCTTCTTCCATCTATGTAAGCTCTGTTTTCTCCTTTAGTATGCTTTTCGATGTTCCACATTTTATACCTCAGAACTTTATGTTGTAAACAAGCAAAAATGCAAGAATTTGCAAAATGTATTTACTTACAACTTCAGGTGGAGTTGTATCTATTTCAATTTCTATAGTCTGAGTAAGTTCTCTAACGGCTTCAACAATCCTTCCAGCTATAACCTCTGAAACAGGCTTTGAAAATGCCTTCTCTTTTCTTATTCTATTAAAGGCAACTGAGTAAATTGCATTCTCATCTTTAAAGTTTTTAAGGAATATATCCTCAAGTAATTCGAGAGAAACTTGTGCAATATCGTTTTTTTCCTGTTCAGGCATTGGCGGAAGACTTGCAAGAGATTGACTTAGGAACTGTCTTATTGCAAGTGAGATCTTTTGGACGTCAGTGACATTTTGTAAGGTTTGTCTCAACGGTTCAACAAGAGAATATGCCTTATAAACAATGAATGTTATGTAGCCAAGATAGCTATCAACATTCAGCAATCGTTTGATTTGTTCCATAGATACAACTCTTATAGCTCTTTCAATTCCACTTTGACCAAGTATTCTTAGCATTTCTTTAGTGATAACATACATCATTTCAAACAAATCATAGCTTTCTCCAAATCCAATATAGAGGTTTAAAAGTTTTGCATCATCTCTTGAGATTACCTGACCATGGTTTTGGAAATTCCATACAAGTGCATGCGCCGTTTGAGAAGCGAGAATTACACGTTCTCTTTCGGGCTTATCTTTAAACATGTATCTAAATAAAAAATTGTAAGCATACTGTTCCCCAGTTGTAAGCGCCCTATAACACATATTTACAACGGTAGGATTGATTTGTTGCACAATCGGAACAAGATAACTCATTGCTGTATTCATAGCAATATCTACAGCATCTTCACGTTTAATAGGGACGGTCTGTGCAATATCTTGAGCCATTTTTAATGCAAGCGGAAAGAAGTCTGTTACGAATTTTCCATAAAGTTGCATAAATGGATAGTATCCCTCAAGCGCTGATATATGAAGATTTTCAATCAAGGGATGTTCCATTTGCATATCGAGAGGACCAATTTCAGATTGAGGTCCCATGATAATTTCATCAGAAGCAAGAGTCATAAGTGTTGCAGCAGATTTAGCAAAAAGAGGGACAACAGCTTTTAACTTCTTGCATTTAGAGCGAACTATATTCATCATTTGATACGCAGGGTGAGGATATCCACCATTTGACAAAATCACCATGTCAATTCGAGTTTCTTCTGGAGGAGTTGTAATTTTATTAAGTTGATCAATAAGATCGAAAACATCATCTCTATCAATTGGCGCTCGCTCGTTATAGACAAGAAAAAGAATATATCTTGTTTCTTTTTGGGGTTTTTCTCCAGTGGGAGGAATAGGTGTATGAAGTGGCAAATTCTCTTTTGTTTCTTCTGTGGCTTTGGACTCTTCCTTTTCTTCACTTTTTTCGGGTGTTTCATTTGCCTCATTTATCTCTTCTTTCCTTTTTTCTTCTTCATCCATAAGGACCTCCCTAAATTTATTTAATTTCTAAATTATTATACATACATACTCAAGTTTATACAAATTTTTTTAATTTTTCTTAAAAAATCTTTGCTAAAGTGAATAAATCTGTGGTATAATTAACTAAGGAGGACCACATGAAAATAAGGGAGCAAGCAGTAGCGGGAGCCTTTTACCCGGAAGATAGAGAAGAGTTAAAAAGCATGATTAGAAGGTTCGTAGAAAGCTCTCCACTCGAAGATCTTGATAATATAAAGGCACTAATCGCACCACATGCAGGGTATATCTATTCAGGACCAATCGCAGGCTATAGCTACAAACAACTAATGAATTTGGATTATCTTAAGAATATCAAAGTTATAATAATTGCTCCTTCACACTATGCTTATTTCCATGGGGCTTCTGTAGGTCTTTTTGATGCATACAAAACTCCTTTGGGTTTTGTGAATGTTTCAAAAGATGCACAAAAATTACTTCAACTTGAAGAATTCCATTTTATACTTGACGCACATCTTGAAGAACACAGCATCGAAGTTCAACTTCCTTTCTTGCAATATACCTTGCCGCGCTTTGAAATTATTCCTATTCTCTATAGCGAAATTTCAGTAGAGTCGCTTTTAAAAGGTATAATGACCATTTTTGATGAAAATACAATACTTGTTGTTAGTACCGATTTAAGCCATTATTATCCCTATGAAATCGCAATAAAAAAGGATTCACACTGCATTAAGGCAGTTCAAGAACTTAACAACAAATATTTAGCGAATTGTGAGGCATGCGGAAAGACAGGTATTGCAACTGTTATTCACTTCGCAAAGATAAACAATCTGAAAAGCAAAATACTTAAATATGCAACAAGTGGGGATACAGCAGGTCCAAAATCACAAGTAGTAGGTTATTTATCAGCAGTATTTTATGGAGGAATCTCATGAATACAAACGATAAAATCCTCCTTCTAAAACTATCAAGAAAAACAATCGAAACCTATTTGAAGGAGCATAAAAAACTAAAGATTACAAGAGAGGAATATCCAAATGAAGAATTTTGGAAAGATAGAGGTACTTTTGTTACCTTAACAGAAAATGGATCACTTAGAGGTTGCATTGGAACGATATACCCTATAAGGCCACTCATATTGGATGTCATCGAAAATTCAATAAATGCTGCTTTTAAAGATCCTCGCTTTTACCCACTTGACGAGACAGAACTTCCCTATGTCGATATCGAAATATCAATACTAACAGTTCCGGAAAAAATATATTTCAAAGATACAGAAGAGCTATTTGCTAAAGTAATTCCTTTTAAACATGGTGTTATTATAAGAAAAGGATTTTATCAGGCTACATTTTTGCCACAAGTTTGGGAAGAGCTGCCAAATCACAAAGACTTTTTTACCCATCTTTGCTTAAAAGCTGGATTAAACGGCGATTGCTTTAAAGATAAAAATTTAGAAGTTGAAGTTTATACTGTTGATGCTTTTAGCGAAAGAGGAATGGGCCTGAGGTAATCCAGGCCCATAAAAAATCCTAATCTCTTGCCAATTGATATGTATCAGGATCTTCAAAGATAAAACCTAATAAAATTATTATAGACATTGGAATCACACCAAAAGATATAACAGAACTTAAATAACTGTGAGCTAAGGAGCCAATCAATGGAAAAATAGTTCCACCTATATTTGCAAAAATAAGAATGATTCCACTCCCAATACCAGCATTTTCCGCTCCAACTTTACTAAAAGCGCTTGGCAAATGAAGTCCCAAAGGATATATAGGAAAGAGCGCTATACCAAGAATTGTTGAAATAAGTAATAGAGTTGAAAAACCATTTATATAAACACTTAAAATAAGCATTGAAATCACAACAGTAGGAAGCACAATGAAAAATATTTTAACTCTTTTTACCCTATGACTAAAATCGGGAATTGTCATAGCACCAATTAAACAACCAATAAGGATAAATGCATTTATGAATGATGCTTTTGTTGGGTCAAGGGCCTTAAAAGCAACATTAAGTTTAGGATACCACCCAGCAAGCCACTTAAACACTCCAATATCAAAGAGAGAAATAAAAGATAGAACAATAAGCGATTTATTTGAAAATACAAGCTTAAAGCCCTCGCTTAAAGGTAACTTTTTGTTTAATTTGCCATTCATAAGTCTATCATCCCAATTTCTGATAACAACGATATATAAAGTAGCAATTAAAAAGGACACAATTGAAGTAACAAAAAGGAATTTATAGAAGCCAATCTTTTCAACAAGAGGATAGGAGATGAAAAAGGCTAAAATTTGCCCTAAAGTAAGAAAAGCTGTAAAATAAGCAGTAGTTTTCGAAGCTTTATCTTTTGAGAAAAGCCTATAAGATAAAGGAGACCAGGAAGTAAAAGCAAAGGTTGCGCTTAAGGCAAAACCAAAATGCGCAACAAGCATTAAAGTAAAATTGTACGAGAAGATTGACCTTAAAACTGTAAAAACACCTAAAAGAATTGACGCAACCGTGGTTGATCTTTTAGGACTTGAATCTCCAAAACTCCCTGCAAAATAAGAAAAAATTACAAGCGAAAAAGGAACAGCCGAAAGCAAAAGCTCAGAAAAAACTGGTTTAACATCCATAGTTTGTTCAATTACAGGCTTTAAAAGCGGAGCCCACATAAACCAGTTAAAGCCAATGAGCATAGTAATGAAACCAAAAAGCACAAAAATCAATACACTTTTCTTATTCTCCATTTTTCCTCCTTCAATTTTAAAATTTTCTTAACATACACTCTTACCTCTTGACAAACAATTCAAAAAATGTATACTATCATCCAAGTAAGTACAGATATTCGCCACCGAATACCTGATACCTACCTCCTTTCTTATTCATGCCAGGGAAGGTGCCCCCATCACCTTCCCATTTTTTATTTGTATTGCGATTTATAGAATTCATAGTAAAGACCCTTTTTCTCAAGTAGCTGCTCATGGGTTCCTTCTTCAACAATTCGTCCTTTGTTTAGTACATAAATTCTATTAACGTGCCTTATAGTCGAAAGTCTATGCGCAATAATTATAGAAGTCCTGCCCTCCATAAGAATCTTTGTACCCTTTTCAATGAGTTCTTCTGTATGTGAATCAATAGAAGATGTTGCCTCATCTAAAATTAAGATTCTTGGATTATGAATAAGAGCTCTTGCAAAAGAAATGAGTTGGCGCTCACCCATCGAAATATTCTTTCCTTCAGTAGATAATTCTGTATATAAGCCGTTTGGTAATCGTTGAATGTAATCATAAATTCCAAGCATATTGCAGACCTTCTCAACATCTTCTACTGAATAGTTATCACCAAGTGTTATATTATCAAGCACAGTTCCTCTGAAGATAAACACATTCTGTAACACCATACCAAGATATCTTCTAAAATTACTTTTACAAGCAAATTTAAGATCGTGATCATCAATCGCAACAGTACCATAAGTTGGATCATAAAAACCAAAAATTAAATTAGCTATGGTTGTTTTGCCTGCCCCTGTAAAACCAACTATTGCAACACTTTCCCCTTTTTCTACCTCAATATTCACACCTTTAAGAACATCGTTAGAATTATCATAAGAAAAGAAAATATTATCTAGAGTTACCTTTCCTTTTACCTCAAATCTTTCGCCACTTTCAAAATTTTCTTCAATTTCATTTCCTTTTATAAACTCATCAATTTTTACCATCGAGGAGATTGCATTTTGCAAAATCGAAAACTTATCAGAAAGATCACCTAATGGCCCGTAGAGATATGAAAGATAACTGGAAAACGAAATTATTGTGCCTATTGTCCCATGTCCTTTTATTGTAAAGATCCCTCCAACAAGCACAAGCAAGAAAATCGAAATATAAGAAGAAATATTAACTGATTGTCTTAATATAACATTTGTAACTTGAGATTTATAAAAGTTATCTCTAAAATCTTTTGCATATCCTTTGAACTTCTCAATTACACCTTTTTCCATATTAAAAATCTGCACTACATGGATCCCAGTTAATACTTCCTGCATATGGATATTCATCTTTGTTAAGGCATCACGCACCTTTTCATATATTCTTTCAACAATATTACCCAAATAAAGGGCAAAGATTACAGCAATCGGCAAGGGTGAAAGGACAATAAGACCGAGCCCTGGGTTTATAAATATAAGAAAACCAACGGCAAGTGTAATAAATAAAAGATCAGCAAACAATGAGACAAGCCCTGCATTTAGAAGATCATTCATATTTTCAACATCATTTGTAATGCGAGTTATTATTTTCCCGGAAGGTTCCTTTGAAAAAGAAGCAATTTTGAATCTTGCTACCGTATAAAACAAATCATGTCTTATATCTTGCATTATTCTTTGTCCTGCATAATTTCCCACATATATTTGTGTTAACTTAAAGATTATATTCGCAATAACAGCAATAAGAACAAAAGCAAGAAAGTTTTTAATGTTTCCGAAATCCTTTGTAGCAATAAGGGTGTCTATAACATTCTTAATAAGATATGGAATAATAGCAGAGGTAATCGAAGAAACAACCATTCCAATAAAGGTAATAAGAAGTAGAACTTTGTATTTTAAAAAATATGGAATAAATCTTTTTATAGATTCTCTTCTCATAAATTAGCCTCAAGAAGTTGTTTTCTGTAAAGATGATAGAAATACCCTTCTTTTGCGATTAGTTCGTTGAATGTACCTTCTTCAATAATTCTTCCATCAACAAGCACAAAAATGCGATCTGCGATAAGAAGGGAGCTCAGCCTCTCAGAAGTCATAATGACTGTAAGTCCATTTTTTATGAAATATTCTTCAAGATTTCTGATAATGTTATTTTCAGTCTTGAAGTCAACGCTTGCAAGGGCATCATCAAGGATAAGATACGGACGTTTAGTCAACAATGCACGTGCTATTGCAATCCTCTGTCTTTCTCCACCAGATAAAGTTATTCCTTGTTCTCCAACTATAGTGTCGAAACCATCTTTAAAAGTCATTATATCATCATAAATACATGCAACTTTTGCAACATTTTCAATTTCATCTCTTGTTGCATCAGGATTGCCAACTTTTATGTTATTGTGTATAGTATCAGAAAACAAGAATCCTTCCTGAGGAACATAAGCAAATATTTTCTTTATGCTCTCAAATGAAATATCGTTAATGTCTACGCCATCGTAATAAATTGAACCTCTTTTTGCGTCAACTATTTTAAGAAGTAAATTTATCAAGGTCGTCTTACCAGATCCGGGTGCACCAGTAATGCCTATTACCTCACCTTTATTTATGTTGAGGCTAATGCCTTTGAGAACTTCAATATTTCCATCAAAGGAGAAGCTCAAATCTTTTATATGTATTCTATCTATGTTGCTAATTAATTTCCCTAATTTCTCTTTTGGCTGATTTAGCACCTCTTCAATTCTTGAAAGAGATGCAGTTGCCCTTTGGTAAAGAGCGATAGAAAATCCTACTGCCATCATCGGCCATGTTAAAGTTTCTATATATTGAAAGAAAGCAGCTATAGTACCCATCCCTACAATGCCCTTAATATATAGAATCCCACCATAAAAGATGAGTATAAGATTTGCTGTATTTATCATGAAGTTTACGATTGGATCAAAGAAGCCGTCGAGTTTTACAAGTCGCATGTTTTCCTTCAAGTACTCCTGATTGACGTTATGAAAAATTCGCGTAAAATATTGCTCTTTAACAAATGCCTTGATAACTCTAATTCCATTAACAAGTTCTCTTACGCGTACGCTCATATCTGCAAATATCATATTGATCCTTTTATAAATTTTGTGAATCTTTGTCCCAAAATTCAAAGCAAGTGGAAAGAGAAATAGAAGAGGAAGGCTTACAGCAATTGTAAGTTTAAGATTCATTCGAGCCATAAACACAAATGTAGTTATTCCCAAAACAAATACATCAATAATTGCAAGGAATCCCATAATTAAAAACATTCTAACAGCCTGAGTATCGTTTGTTACTCTCGACATCAAGTCTCCTATTTCGAATTTTTCAAGAACTTTGCGTTTAAAAAAAACAAAATTTTCGAAAATTTTGTTTTTGAGCTCGTAATCAAAACTCAAGACAGCCTTACGAAGTAAGCTTTGGTAAACAAACCTGAGACTAACTATTCCAAAAGCAAGAATAATAATATAGATGGAAAACTTAATAAGATTATTTATATTCTTTTGAGAGATACTGTCAATAGCAAATCTTGTAAATTGTGGAAGATAAACCTGTGCAAAATCAACAATTATTAAAAGAGAAACAATTGCAATGTATCTTAAAAATTCTTTTTTGAAATACTCTTTAAGCGTTTTCATTACTTAAAAATTCTTTTGAAACCTCTTTTCCAAAGCCTAATTCATTAACAGTTACAAATACTATAAAAGAAAATGCAAAGTTAAATAATGCTTGATTTCTAAGAAATGGTAAACCTGCAAGCATACAGCTAATATAACCCGCAATAGTTTTAGGATAAAAATTAAAAACAAAGAAAACAAGGCTGTTCGTAATGAAATAAAAGACAAGCGTACCAACAATCTCCATTATAACAACATTGAGGACTTTCTTACCTCGAAGCATGTATTGAGTTAGTATAACTAACAACCAGCCAAAAATTACGATTACTTCCCATCTAAAATCAAATGGAATATGTAATACAACATTTAACAATACATCAGAAATAACCACAAGAAGTGGAATTATTGATAATGCAACCTTTTTATCGTAACTAAGTAAAGTAAAAGCAATCAAACTTGATAAAAACTCAACATTTGGAAGCTTAAATGGAATAAGTCTGTAGAACACGGAAACTAATGCAAAAAAAATAAACACTGCCAATTTTAAATTCCTTTTCATGATACCTCCTAAATTATTTTAAGTAATTTCAAAATTAACATTGCAATTTTTACCTCAATATGCTTCGATTTTGAGAATCTTTCAAACACAGATTTATAAGATAAATATCCTGTTTCATTTTGAGAATTTACAACAAATTCGAGAATATGCGGTTTAAAAATAATACTTTTTAATAGCGAAAGCATTGGATAGAATACGCTTGAAAGGATTAACGCATATTTAAATTCCTCAAAGATAGTTGCATTTAATTTTTCAACATAATTTGCGAAAGAAAAGCTTCCTTTATCGAAATTTTCCTTAATTGACTCTGCAAGTAGTTTTGAAGAATAAATGGAATGATAAATACCCGCTGCGTTGAATGGATCAACAATGGAACCAGCCTCGCCAACAAGGACAACTCTTCCTTTGAAGATATTTAAATCCTTATCCCACAGAGAAATGGGATATACTTTTATCGGCACGACTGTTTTATCTACAAGATTTGACAAGCCTCTTTTATAATACTTCTTTAAGGATCCTGCACCAACAGATGTAACATTATTTTTATCAAATCTCCATCCATAACCAAGGGAAAAATCTCCTAAAAACACGTTTAAACTTTCCCCATAATCGATTTTCGGAATCTCTTTTTCTTCTGCAATTACTATTTTTGATTTTTTGTTAAGACCTGAAAGAACTGAAACAATACTTCCAATACCATCTGCACCTACAAGGAGTTTAGTTTCATAAATATTTTTGTCAGTTTTTACAATAATGTTATTCTTGCTTTCCTCAAACGAAATAAATCTTTCGTTGTAATGGATATTAATACCTCTACGCAGGCTTTCATCAAACTGGCTACGCATAACTCCGTACGCAAAAGGCTCATCAAATTTTGCTGATGCAACAAGTTTTCTTTTATAAAAGACATTGAATAAGTTATAAGAGGTATATGGGAAATTACTTTTAACACCTTCTGGCAAAATGTCAAAAATTCCCTTTGGAAGTCCTCCTGCACAGGTTTTGTCCCTAAAATGTTCGCCTCTCTCAATAACAAGCGTTTCAATATTATAATTACCCAGAAAATGGGCAAGTGTTGCACCAGCAGGACCACCACCAATTATTATTACATCATGCTTTTCCATATTTCCCTGGCGGAGAGGGTGGGATTTGAACCCACGAGAAGGTTGCCCTTCTACCTGATTTCGAGTCAGGCGCTTTCAACCACTCAGCCACCTCTCCAGAAGATATTATATAAGAAGTGATCTTTTTATCAAATCTCTGGTATAATATTTTGTGATTTACGATATCCCTCAAGCAAAAGTTGAATTTAAAGAGGAAAATTACAAAACATTTAATAACTACAAAATTATAAGGATCATATCCAATAGTATTCTCGCCTCAAACTTTAAAGAAAACGATACAAACATTGCATATCTTTTTCTTCCCATGAGTAGCTTCTTCGACAGAGTTGTCATATTACTACATGGGATGGGAGAAAGAAATATAAGACACCTTGAATACTTTGGACATAGATTTGCAAAAATTGGAATTCCACTTATTATGCCTATACTTCCATTCCATAGTGAAAGGAAGATCACGGGATATAAAGATGGTGAGAAGTTCCTTACTGATGATATAGAAGCTTCAATCAGAAATTACAGACAGGCAATTGTAGATATAAGGATAAATTTAAACTACCTTGACAGAAAAGGATTAGCGAAAAATGGTTATACCCTTGTTGGATTTAGTTTTGGAGGCATGATTGGCACAATTTTAATGGGAATTGAAAAAAGAATTAGAAATGGAATGCTTGTTGCAACGGGTGGCGATTTCGAATATATCACTTGGAAAAGTCTTGCAACTCGAATCATACGAAAAAAGTATGAAACAGAAACAGATTATGAAACATACGGTTGCACTTACGAAAAATGTAAAGAACTCCATAAGGATTATTGGGAAATTCTTAAGAAAATAAAAACTACTAATGATATTGATAAAATAGAGTTTAAAAAGGGATGCTTTTTATTTGATCCCCTAACCTTTGCGCCTCTAATTAATGGGAGAAAAGTTATAATTGTTCGTGCTATTTTTGATGAAATTTTTCCAAAGGAATCTACACTTGCGCTGAAAAGAGCAATTACAACTTCTGAACTCATAAACCTTTTGAGCGACCACTTTCTTATAATAGCGTACAGAAGATTTCTATTTAATAAGATATTAGAACTTGTAAAGGAGGCATAATATGGAAATATTGGGATTGCTTGACTTAAACAAGTTAAGAATTTCAAACAATGAAGAAGTAAATCAAGAGAACTACAGGATTTTTTCTTATAGACTTTCAGAATTTGGCGCAAATGGGATATATGTTAAGGGTATAAAAAATGAATCTGATCTCTATTTTATAGAGGAATTAAAAAAAGAAATTGATATCCCAATTTTGAAAGATGGGGATTTAAAAGAAATTACTAATGTCAAAGATTTTCTTGATGGGAAAACAGGATCAACCCTTATTATAGAAGAAGAATACATTTTAGAGCATTTTGATGGAAGAAGAGAATTCATACCAATTTATACAGCCTTGATAGCATATAAAGCAAAAAATGAGGGTTTTAAAACCCTCATTGCAAGTGATATAGAAGCAGTAAAAGCTTCTTTAAGATTCGAATAACTTCTTGATAGTTTTCTTGAAAGGTGGGTATGCTACACCTTTATCTGTAATTATGCCTGTAATTAACTCATGAGGAGTGATATCAAAGGAAAAATTATAAACTTCCACACCAAGAGGAGCAACTCTCTTTTCCATGCAGTGAGTTACTTCGTCAGGATTTCTCTCTTCAATTGGAATCTCTTTACCACTTTCTATATTGAGATCAATTGTTGAAAGAGGTGCCGCAACGTAGAAAGGAATTTTATGGAAGTGTGCCAAAACTGCGAGCATATATGTACCAACCTTATTTGCGGTATCACCATTTGATGCAATTCTGTCTGCACCTGTAATTATTCCTGTGACAAGCCCTTTTTGCATGATAAACGCTGCCATGTTGTCGGTTATAAGCTTAAATGGAATGCCTGCCTCTTTTAACTCAAATGCTGTAAGGCGAGCACCTTGCAAATATGGACGAGTTTCAAGAGCAATTACAGAAATATTTTTATACTTCTCAAAAGCTCTTTTAATTACGGAGAATGCAGTTCCATGTTTTACTGTAGCCAATTCACCTGTATTGCATATTGTCATTATGGTATCATTATCAGAGAATAGCTCAGAACCATATTCACCAATTTTAAAGTTCCTTTCTACATCTTCTTTTTCTATATTCTTTGCTTCCTCAAGGACAATTTCTTTCAGTTCCTCAACACTTTTTTCCTTGTTTAAAAGGATTCTATCAAGAATTCTTTTAGTAGCCCATGCAAGGTTCACCGCTGTAGGTCTTGCACTATCAAGATAACTTTTTAACTCTGTTGCTTTCTTAATGAATTCTTCCTTAGTTCCTTCAAAATCCCTAAGACCGAGATACATCCCATATGCGGCAGCAACACCAATTGCAGGTGCGCCTCTAATCTTCATCTTATTAATTGCTTCCCATACATCAGAAGCACTTCTGCACTCCACGTCAATAACTTCAAAAGGAAGATACCTCTGATCTAAAATGTGAAGAATACTTCCATCAAAATAAAGAGAACGGATTTCCATAGCTTAACTATATTTTGTATTTATTGAGACAATCCGAACAAACTCTTAAAACTTTTATCTCACCATTTATCATAACTTTTGCCTTATGAAGATTTGGAAGAAATCTTCTCTTAGTTTTTCTGTTAGAGTGGCTTACTCTATTACCCGTTATCGGACCCTTTCCACAAATTTCACATCTATTTGCCATATCTTACCTCCAAACTTTGTAAATATTTTTCAAAAATTACCTATATATTTTATAGATTTTGTTAATATTTGCAAGTAGATTAGAAAATAGACAAAAATTTTCAAAAATCCCCAATTATGTTATAATTTATAAAACTTTGGAGGTTAAAATGGCGAAGATAATAATAAGCGAAAATGCAATTAAAAAAATAGCAGCATATGCAACAATAGAATGCTATGGTGTTGTTGGCCTTGCACCTAAAACATTTTACGATAAACTACTCAGAACTCTTAAAATTGAAGAATATGAAGCAGGAGTAGATGTTGACATTAAAGACAATGATACCGTTAAGATCACATTATATGTAATACTCCAAGGCGGCGCAAATGTATTAGAAATCGCAAATACAATAATTTCACAAGTATCCTATAAAGTAAAGCAACTGACAAAAATTAAAAACGTAGATGTTGATGTAATAATAAGGGGAATTAAAGGAGAAGAATAATGAAATATATAATGCTTAATGACCTCGATAACTTTTTTAGGGGTTCTCTCCAATACCTTGGAGAGAAAAGAGAAGAAGTAAACAAACTAAATGTATTTCCTGTTCCAGATGGTGATACAGGCACTAACATGTACCTTACACTTAAAACTGCGTTAGAAAATGTTGATAAGAAAAATCCTAAAAATATCAGGGATTTTGGAAAAGCTCTATGCGAAGGTGCACTAATCGGTGGAAGAGGAAACTCAGGAGTAATTCTCTCACAGATACTCAAAGGATTTTTTGAACCAGTAGACAATGTGGAGTATATCGACGGATTCCTTTTTTCAAGGGCTCTACAAAACGCAACAAAAGTTGCTTATCAAGCAGTAATAAAACCCGTTGAAGGCACAATACTCACAATAATAAGAACAATGGCACAGGCCTCTATTGAATTCGCAAACAAAGACGATATACTCAATCTTCTCTCTTATATTATTGAAGAAGGTAAAAGAACACTTAAGAGAACCCCAGAGATGCTTCCTGTTCTTAAAGAGGCAGGTGTCATAGATGCAGGCGGCCAAGGACTAATTTATATATTTGAAGGCGGATATAAAGCGCTTAAGGGTGAGTTAACCAAATCAAAAGGAATTGAAGAAATGATAAGCGAAGCACACGTTGCTTCAGAATCGCTTGAATATAAGTTTGATACTGTGCTTCTCTGTTATCTTGGCAATTATCCAAGAGACTTAATAAGAAAAGACCTCGAACAATTTGGGGATAGCATAGTAGTCGCGGATGCAGAAGACCTTACTAAAATTCATATTCATTCAAATGAACCATACAAGGTAATTGCATATGTTCTTGACAAGGGTGACATAAAAGAGGCTCATATTGAAAATATGCAAATTCAAACTGACGCCTTCGCTCAAATAAAAGAAGAAAAAACAAAGAAAGTTGAAAGTAGATTTTCATTTTCCATCGTGTCAATCGCACAGGGCGAAGGATTTAAAAAACTATTTGAGAGCCTTGGTGTAGAAAAAGTTGTTGAAGGCGGACAAACAATGAATCCATCTATTCAGGACATTCTTAATGCAGTTAACGAATGCTCAAAAGATACGGTTTTTGTCCTTCCAAATAATCCCAACGTTATACTTGCTGCACAAGAAGCAAAAAAACTATCAACAAACAAAAAAGTTGAAGTAGTACCTACAAAAAATCCCGCACAGGGAGTTCCCATAATACTCTCTTTCAACTCGGAAGGTACAATTGAAGAGAACTTAAAGATAGCAAATGAAGTTTTAAACCATATACATGTTGTAGAAATCACTTATTCGGTAAGAGACACAAGCTTTAATGGACTTCAAATAAAGGAAAACGATATAATTGGATTTTTTGATGATAATCTCACAACAACAGGCAAAAATCCTGAAGAAACTTTTATTAAATTACTGAATGATGTGAAAGATAAAATTGAAGGCTCCGAGTTTATCTCAATTTATTATGGCAAGGATACCGACGAAAACAATGCAAAAGTTCTCCTTTCAAAGCTTCAGGAAACTTTTCCTGAGTTTGAGTTTGACCTTGTTTATGGTGGACAACCCTTTTATTATTATTTAGCTTCAATCGAATAGGAGGAAGAAGATGGAAGAACTTAACAAATTTTTTGAAAGATTTAAAGAAAAATACAACCCTGACTTTGCAATAATCACAGGGACAGGACTTGGAAGTATGCTTGAGAAGGCAGAAATCTATGAAAAAGTGCCCTACAAAGAAATACCAAACTTCCCAATCTCAACGGTAATAGGGCACGCATCTGAACTTGTATTTGCAAAATTAGGGAAACATAATGTCGTATTTTTCAACGGAAGATTCCATTACTACGAAGGCTATTCAATGAAGGAAGTCACAATGACAGTAAGAACTGCAAATGCACTATCAATTAAAAATCTTATTGTATCAAACGCCTCAGGCGCTGTAAACCCAACACTTAAAGCGGGAGATCTAATGCTTATAAGAGACCATGTTAACTTTATATTTGCTGATAATCCTCTAAGAGGAGAACCAGGCAATGAAAAATTTGTAAACATGACAAATGTGTATGACGAAGAATATAGAAGGATAATAAAAACAATTGCATACAAGCACAACATACCTATCAAGGAAGGCGTTTATTGTGCAGTTATGGGGCCAAGCTTTGAAACAATTGCAGAATTACTTTTGATGGAACGTCTTGGAATAGATGCTGTAGGAATGTCAACCGTACCAGAAGTAATAATGGCGCGCTTTTATGGAATGAAAGTTGTTGGACTTTCTTGCATTACCGATAATGCATTTGAAGAAGGGAAAGTACAGCACGAGAAAGTCGTTCAAATAGCAAAAGAATGTGGTGAAAAAATCTCCCTAATTTTAAGTGAGTTTCTTGAGGAGGTTTAAAAAATGAGTATTGTTGAAATCATTGAAAAAAAGAAATATGGAAAACACCTTGAAGATAACGAAATAAAAGAAATTGTAATGGGTTATGTTGATGGCACTGTTCCGGATTATCAAATGGCTGCGTTTCTTATGGCCGTTTGGTTCAGAGGAATGGATGAGAAAGAACTTTCGACTCTAACTGATGTAATGATTCACAGTGGAAAAACTATAGACCTATCAAAAATCAATGGTACCAAGGTTGATAAACACAGCTCCGGTGGTGTAGCAGATACAGTTACAATACCGCTTGTCCCAATTGTTGCATCATTGGGTGTTCCTGTTGCAAAAATGTCGGGAAGAGGTTTAGGTCATACAGGCGGAACGATAGATAAACTTGAATCTATCCCAGGATTTCGAGTAGAAGTTCCAATTGAAGAATTTATAAACATCGTAAACCGTGTAGGTGGTGCAATTATCTCTCAAAGTGGAGAATTGGTTCCTGCAGATAAAAAGATCTATGCACTAAGGGATGTCACAGGAACTGTTGATAGCATCCCCCTTATCGCATCAAGCATAATGAGTAAGAAAATTGCATCTGGAACAGATGCAATAGTACTTGATGTTAAAGTTGGTAATGGAGCATTCATGGAAGACCTCGATGACGCACTCAAACTTGCCGAAGCAATGGTTAGAATCGGAAATTCTTTGGGAAGAAGAACAGTTGCGTATATTACCGATATGAACGAACCGCTTGGAGATGCCATAGGAAACTCCATTGAAGTAGAAGAGGCAATAAGTATCCTTAAAGGAAAAGGAAGTAAAAGATTGTTTGAAGTAATAGAAACTCTTGGAAGCGAAATGCTTGTATTGGGTGGAAAAGTCTCTGAAATAACTTTAGGTAAAGAACTTATAAGAGAGACAATAACAAGTGGAAAAGCTCTTCAAAAACTATCAGAAATTATTGAGGCACAAGGAGGAAACAAGGAAGTTATAAACGACTTTAGCCTTCTCCCACAGGCAAAGTTCAAAAAGGACATAATTTCAGAAAAAACAGGGTATGTTTCAAAAATTGATACAAAAGGTTTAGGAAGGCTTGCACAATTTTTAGGTGCAGGAAGAGAAAAGAAAGAAGACGTAATAGACCTATCATGTGGTATATGGTTTCCTGTTAAATTGGGAGACTATATTGAAAAAGGACAAGTAATAGGAACGATTCTTTCAAATAATGAAGCAAAACTGGAAGAAGCATTAAGCAGATTTAATTCCCTTATCGAAGTAAAAGACACACCTATTAAACCACCTCCACTTATTTATTACAGAGTATCAGACGAAGGTATTGATAAACTATTTTAATGAGCAATAATACTGTAATTTTAACCCATGCAGGAGCAGATTTTGACGCAATCGCATCTGCATTTGCAGCCTCAAAGCTATATCCAGGATCAGTTGTAATTCATCCTGGTTCAACAGATATTAATGCTCAAAAAATAATCTCCCTATTTTCCGATATTCTCAATTTCAAGAAAATGAGAGACCTTCCAAAAGATTTTTTTGAAAACATATCAAGGATCATTGTTGTAGATACAAGATTGAAAAACAGAATTGGAAACGGTGTTGAACTTCTCAAAAAGGAGAATGTCCAAATTGTTGTTATTGATCATCATCCAGGCGAAACAGATATAGAAAACGCAATTGTAATCAATAAAAACGTTGGAGCAAATACGACTATTCTTGTGAATCTTCTCAGGTTAAAAAAAGTCCGCCTTACTCCAATAGAAGCAACAATACTCGCATTAGGGATTTACGAAGATACAGGCTCACTATCATTTCCATCCGTTACAAGCGATGACTTCAAGGCGCTCGAATTCCTCTTTTCTTTTGGAGTCGATATGAAACTCATCCACAGATTTACTTCACCATTTCTTCAAGAGGAACAGTTGAATCTTCTGAAAACTCTCCTTGAAAAACTCAAAGAATACAACTTAAATGGACACAAAATTGGGATAACTTATGCAGACTTAGAAAAATATATACCTGGAGTATCAATCCTTGCTCATAAAATTCTTGAAATGATTGACCTTGATGTTATCTTCGTTCTTGTTAAAATTTTAGACACTGTACATATAATTGGAAGAAGCGTAAATGAATCTTTCAACTTGACAGAGATCGCAGATACCTTTAATGGCGGAGGACATCCAACAGCAGTTTCGGGTATATTAAAGGGTGAGTCAATTGACAAGGTTACAGAAAAGATACTCGAAGCTGTTAACCTTGCAAATTTCTACTCATTAAAAGCAAGAGACATAATGAGTTCGCCAGTTAAGACAATCCGTTCAAATGCAACAATAAAAGACGCCCTTGAAATAATGGTAAAGATGGGTTATTCTGGTTTACCAGTCGAAGAAAATGGAGAAATAATAGGTATTATAGAGAAGAAAAATGTTGAAAAGGCATATCTTTTTGGAAAGAGAAATAGTTCCGTAAAACAATTTTTCTCCCCAAAGATAGTCTTGGTTAAAGCATTTGATAATCTTAGAGATATTGAAGATAAAATGGTAAACGAAGATGTCGGACGAGTACTTGTAGAACACAACGGACGAATTGTAGGAATAATCTCAAGAAGTGATCTTCTCAAAGCGTATAAATTTGAAGATATGATGAAAGAAATACCAAGAAGTATTAAAACTTCACAAGTTCCAGACAAAAAATATATCGCAAAAGTAATCGAAAACGCAACGAGCAAAGACACACTAAAGCTCCTAAAAGAATTTGGGAAAATTGCAAGCAGTCTAAACATAGAAATTTACCTTGTTGGTGGCGCTGTAAGAGATGCACTTCTTGGTAAAAAAATGGTTGATTTTGATTTTGTCACAAGCGATGCAGTAAGCCTTGGAAAAAAGCTGAAGGAAAAATTTAATGGCACCATAGAGATATTTGAGGAAACTCAAACAGTTCACTTTGTTTTCAACAACGTCAATTTTGATTTTGTTACAGCAAGAAGAGAATACTACATAGATAAATCTCTTGTACCAGTTATTGAGAAGGCTACCTTAAAGGAGGATCTTGCAAGAAGGGACTTTACTATTAATGCAATGGCAGTTGACATCAGAGAGAAAAACTTTGGTATACTCTTTGATTATTTTAACGGATACGACGATCTTCTTAAAGGCATTATAAGAGTTTTAAAACCACTATCTTTCATTGAAGATCCTTCAAGAATTTTTAGAGCAATAAAATATATGATCGAACTTGGATTTAAGTTATCAAAAGAAACAGAAATTCTTCTTAAAAAAGCAGTTGAAATTGGGGCCCTATTCTCAAGCAAATCAGAGAGAGTTCAGGAAGAACTTAGAGAGCTGATCGTAAAGGACGAAATAGATAGAGTTATTCAACTATTTACAAACTATGGGATTATAAAAGAATTGTTCAGAATTAACAACATTACAAAATCAACAATCAACGCAATAAAATTATTCTACAAAATCGAAAAAAATGCTATAAAAAGGCTTTATGCTTTCATATTCCTCACATACCTTTCAAAGGGAAATATAAATGAGGAAGAAGTAAATAGAATATTCGGTATCAAAAAGAATGAGATTCTCAAAATGAAAGAAGCAATGGAGACTTTTAAAAATATTAGAAGAACCTTTAAGAAAGAGGATTTAGCTTCTGTTGTCCTTAAACTAAACAGGCTTGAATTAATTTATGTTCAAGCATACTACTATAAAGCAAAAGGGATAATTAAGAAATTTTTGAAAGATTATCTTGAAAAACTGAGATTCATAAAAAATGAACTCAAAGGCTCCGATTTGAAAGAACTCGGATTAAAAGAAGGACCGCAATATAGAAAAATCTTTGATTTACTAACCATATTAAGATTAAAAGGAGAAATAAAGAACAAAAATGACGAAATTAAGTACCTTTTAGACCACAAGGAGGAATTTGAATGGAAGTAGATCCAAGGATAAAAAAGATAGTTGAAAACGTTGAAAAAGTTATTTTGGGAAAAAGAGAAACAATTCTTCTGTCACTCGTGCCACTTATTGCAGAAGGCCATCTTATTTACATTGATATACCAGGGGTAGGTAAGACTACTCTTGGAGAATCAATTGCAAGGTCAATCGATGCTCAAACATCAAGAATACAATTTACAGCAGATCTTTTGCCAACAGATATTATAGGAATTACAATTTTTAATAAAGAGACTAATACATTTGAATTTAGAAAAGGCCCTATTTTTGCAAATATTGTTATTGGAGATGAAATAAACAGAGCACCACCAAAAACTCAATCTGCTTTACTTGAAGGTATGAGCGAAAGAACAGTTTCAGTAGAAAACAAAAGATACCTACTTCCGAATCCTTTTATGGTTATTGCAACGGAAAACCCAGTTGAATTTGCTGGTACTTATCCATTACCCGAAAGCGAACTTGATAGATTCATGATTTCTCTTGAGGTAGGTTATCCTGAACCAGAAACTGAAATAAAAATTTTACAAAATGGAAACAAACTTGAAGCAAAAGATTTAGGCACAGTTTTACATCTAAATGAACTAACTCAAATAATTAATGAAGCAAAAGAAGTATTTATAGAAGGAAGTGTTTTAAATTACCTTTACGAAATTGTCAAAAAAACTCGCACATCTAAATTTATAAGACTTGGATTGAGTACAAGAGGTGCAATAGATTTTGTGAAAGCAGTTAAAGCTTATGCAAAAATTATGAATAGAAATTTTGTAATTCCTGAAGATGTTAAAAAACTTGCAAAACCTGTCCTTAAGCATAGACTTATATTCAATGAATATGAAGAGAAGTTTAAAGATGAAATTATTGAGAACATTGTTTTCGAAACACAAGTTCCCATATAGCAAAATAAAAATAACAAGGCAAGGGACATTTTACATATTGGTACTAATAATCCTTGGATTTGCAGCTTTTAATTCCGGTAATAACATGATTTATCTTATTTTTGCAATTGCACTGTCTTTAATGGGAGTTTCATCCTATCTTGCAGTAAAGAATCTCTTTAATATAGAAATTAAAGTTGAATTTCCTCAAGAAATTTATGCAAACAAAGAAACTTTTATTTCGGTTTTCCTCGTCAATCTCGAGAAAAGAAAAAAATTTGTAATTGAAGTTGAACTTTTGGGAAAAGTATTTCATTTTGACTTGTTAGAAAAACAGGCAAAGAAAAATGAGAATTTTACTTTTGTTAGACGAGGAAAATATGAAATAAAAAAGGTTTCAATAAGTTCTTCGTATCCTTTTGGTTTCTTTACAAGAGAAAAAGAAAGAATAATAAATGAGACATTCTATGTATTTCCAGAAATAAGGAATGTATTTATAACACAAAAAAATTCGTTCCAATCAAACACGCTAAAACAGGACAATGACGGAGATTTTTACTCAATTGATGATTATAAAGAAGGATTGGATGCAAGAAAGATTTCCTGGAAAATCTCTGCTAAGTTAGGTGAAGAAAAGGTAATCACACTTGCAAATTCAGAAGGAACAGATTTTGTTGTTATATTCAACAACTCCAAGAAAATGTTTGATGAAGACCATTTTGAAATTGCCGTGAAGAAAACCGCATCTTTAACATACAAACTATTTCACGATCGTATAAATTTTATGTTTATAAGCCACAAAATCAAACTAAAATGCGCAAGTTATGAAGATTACTTAAAAATAATGCGATATTTATCGGAAGTAAACCTTGAAGATAACGAACCAATTACAAAAACAAAAGGAATTACACATGAAAATATCGAATTTATCTAAATTTGATAGCCTGTGTATTTTTTTCTTATTATTTTCAATTTCTTCTATCGCTTTTGTTGTGCTTATATACAATGCTCTCATTTTGCTTATTGTATTTCCTATTCTTGCATGTGCTTTAAAGAAAACACAGATACCAAAAGACTTTAAAAAAGGATTCGAAATATTCCCTCTTCTTGTGTTCCTTACTCTTCTTTCTATTCGTAGTGATCTTTTTATAGTTGTGTCATCTCTACTTGTAACCTCAATGAGTGCTAAATTTGCAATCTCAAGCGATTCAAGAGACTATTTTGAAATCTTTGTAGTAGGACTAATGCTCTCACTTCTTTCATCAATCGGAACAATATCATTTGGGTTCGGCTTTATTTCTATTTTATTTCTTGTATCGTCTTTTCTCTTTCTTACACAAACACATTTTAAAAACTCATTGCCTTTAGGAAAATCTTTGCCAGAGTGGAATGATATAATTACTTTTATTGGTGTATCGATTTTATTTTCATTCCTTCTTTTCTTCATACTTCCGCGTTTTACACTTGGTGTAATTCATGGAAATCCGATTGGTGCAAGAGCAACTTCAAATTTCTCTGAAGAAGTTTCAATAGACTCAAACCCAATTACGCTTGACTACACAATTGTTATGAGAGTTGAAAAGGAGAAGCAGAACGCACCTCTTTACATATCAGGATTGAGATACGCAACATTCTTAAATGGCAAATGGTACAAAATTGAGCCAAAAGAAAAAGTTTATCCCGACCTTTTTGGCATTTTCCTTAAAAGGGCTGTGAACAAGGCTACAATTTACCTTGACCCAAATAATACAAATGTAGTTTTTCAAGTTGATTATCCAGCAGGAATATTTGGGAACTTCAATTTCCTGTATATGGATGACAATAAAAATCTATTCTTTGATGCACCATTTTTCAGAACAGTAAAGTATGACTCATTTTTTGAGAACTCACCACCAAAAGAGATACTGTCAAAAGATGATTTAAAAAGGTATCTCGATATAAGGGGTATAAATCCACAGATAATAGAACTCGCTAAATCGATAACTCAAAACGCCCATAATCAAACCGAGAAAATTAATTTAATTATTAATTATCTACGGACGAATAATGAATATTCCTTGAATCCAACTGCAAAAAACATCGATGATTTTATTTTGAACCATTCAAGTGGTTATTGTGAACATTTTGCAACAGCATTCGTGATACTTGGAAGAGCCTCAAATATCCCAGTGCGTCTTGTCTCTGGCTTTGTTACAACGGAATGGAATGACGCTCTTAAATATTACATTGTAAGGGCAAAAGATGCACATACATGGGCTGAAGTTTATTTAAACAACTCTTGGATAAGAGTTGATCCAACCCCTCCTTCACAAATAGAAGCTAATAAACTAAGTTTATTTATAGATTCAATAAGAATGTTCTGGTATAAAAACTTTGTAACATATAGCGTTGATTCTCAATTGCAACTTTTTTCAAGCGTGCAGAGTACCTTTACGAACTTTGGAAAAACTACCATTAACTTAATCGAGATTTTAAGACAAAAAACTTATTATGTCTTAATATTTGGCCCCCTGCTACTTTTAATAACCTTCTTATTTTTAAGAACAAGAAGAGTTGAACAAATTGATACCATAACAAGGAAAATAATAAATTTGTTAGGAAACGACAGAACTAAAACAGAGACAATCTTAGAATTTGCAAAACGAAAAGGAAAAGATAAAGAATTTGGCAAACTACTTAATTTATACTACGAATACAGGTTTGGTAAGAAATACGATTTAAAAGATAAGATCAATAAAGAGATTAAAGAAATGAAAGTCAAAAAAGATCATTGACAGATTCACCTTTTTCAATTATAATTCCTACAAGGAAGGTGAAGAGATGAAGAAAATAATCGTTTTTATAGCAGTAATTTTACTTGTTGCAGGGCTTCTTACCGGCTGCTCTCAAACAAGTGATAGAGAAACTGCACCTGATTTTTCCTGGAAAGATAACAACGGCAATGTAGTAAAACTATCAGACCTCAAAGGGAAAGTTGTGCTTCTTGATTTCTGGGCAACATGGTGTGGTCCGTGCCGAATGACAATTCCACATGTTGAGGCAATCTATGAAAAGTATAAAGATAAAGGCGTTGTTGTTATTGGCATTAACCTTGATCAAGGCGATTTAAGTAAAGTACAACAATTTATCAAAGAACAGGGAATGAAATACCTTGTTGTGACGGATCCCAACAGCCAAGTTGCAGGACTCTATGGAGTTAATAGTATCCCAAGATTCTTTATTATTGATAAAAATGGAAAAATTGCTAAAATGATTATTGGATACGATCCCAACATGGAAGACGTTCTATCAAAAGAAATTGATTCACTACTTAAAGAGTGAGGTGAAAAGATGGAAGTAAACGAAACAAATTTTAGGGAAGAAGTTCTAAATTCTCCCATACCTGTACTTGTGGATTTTTGGGCTGAATGGTGTGTCCCATGCAAAATGATTGAGCCCATTATTTTAGAGCTGGAAAGAGAATATGCAGGAAAATTAAAAGTTGTTAGAGTAAACGTAGATGAAAACCAAAACCTTGCAGTTGAATATGGAATTATGAGCATTCCGACGCTTGGTATATTTGTAAACGGCTTGATGGTAGATCAGATAGTTGGCGCAGTTCCAAAGAGAGTCATAATAGAAAAACTAAAAAGATATTTATTACCCAATTAAATGTTTAGGCTCCCATTTGGGAGCCATTTTTTTATTATCCGTATTTTTCAATAATACTTCTTACGAACTCAAAGTCATTCTTAAAGAAAAAGTTTCCCATTACAAGGACATCTGCTCCTGCTTCAAGAACTAAAGGTATTGTTTCTTCGTTAATCCCACCATCAACTGAAATTAAGAGTTCTAAACTATTTTTATCCCTAAATTCTCGAACTTTTATAATTTTTGGAAGAGTTTCTCGTATAAACTTCTGCCCAGAAAAACCTGGTTCAACGCTCATAATGAGAACTAAATCAACATATGGCAAAACATCAAACACTTGTTCAATTGGTGTTGAAGGATTAAGTGAAATACCACATTTTCTGTTTAAATTTTTTATAGCATTAACAAGCCTAAAAGGAAACCTTGTTTCTTCAATATGAAAGGTGATATAATCTGAAAACATTGCAAATTTTTCTATAAACTCCTCTGGGTGGTTTATCATAAGGTGAGTATCAAACGGAAGATTGGTTATCTTCCGTAATTGTTCTCCTATAAACGGACCAAAGGTAATATTAGGAACAAAATTACCATCCATAATATCAAGATGAAGAAAACTATTTCCAAAATATTCAACCTTTTTTAATTCCTCCTTAATGCTTGTAAAGTCTGCTGAAATAATTGAAGGCGAGATTATAAATTTCATTTCGATACCCTCAATAGTACCTGAGTGCCTTTTTGCACTTTTGCATTGGGCATTGGATATTGGTAAAGAACCGTTTTTGGCGGTGCATTTGGAACCGGCTTATCAAATGAATCCACTTTATACAGCACAAGCCCTGCATTTTCTAAAATTGTCTTTGCTTCATCAACACTTTTTCCAATAACATTTGGAACAACAACAAAAGTGCCAATACTTACTGTTAAATCAACTTTAGTGCCTGGTTGTACGACCGTGTTTGGATCCGGTGATTGAGCAATAACTGTTCCAACAGGAGCATCAACTTCAACTTCTTTTATCTCACCCAAAGTTAGACCTGCATTGATTATAAGTTCCCTTGCGTCTTTAAAATCTTTATTTACAGCTTCTGGGACTGTAATTGTTGAAAACCCTGAGCTTAAAATAATTTTAACAATGCCACCTTTTTTAACTTCCGTTCCTGGGTTTGGATCTTGCGAGATTATTGTATCAATAGGATAAGTTTCGCTTGGTTGCGTAGCAACAACTTGGAGGATAATACCACTATTTTTTGCAAGATTTTGCGCCTCTGAGGCTTTCATCCCAACAAAATTTGGGACACTGACAACTTCTGCATTATATTGCCCACACCCTACAAATAATAAAACAACAATCAAAAGAACTAATACCTTAAAAGTTGCATTTTTCATATAATTATTTTACGATTTTTATAAAGAATTTGCAAGATTTTTTCTTTTATCTATACTTAAAGTATGAAGAAGGTTGTTGTATACCCAGGGACATTTGATCCCCTTACAAATGGGCATCTTGAAATAATTAAAAGAGCAAGTAAAATTTTTGATGAAGTCATTGTGCTTGTTGCAAAAAGAGACGAAAAAAATACACTATTTTCTTTAGAAGAAAGAGTCGACATTGTAAAAAGATGTGTTTCTGACATCACAAACGTAAAGGTAGACAAACTCGAAAAATTACTTGTGGATTACCTTAGGGAACATAAAATAAACTTAGTATTGCGAGGGCTTCGCTCAAACAAAGATTTTGAATATGAAAGAGAAATGTTTGAAGCAAATACAATAATGCTAAAAGGCATTGAAACAATTTTTATAATAGCAGCACCACATACGGCCTTTATAAGTTCAAGCCTTATCAAGGAAATTGCCTTCAATGGTGGCGATATATCACAGTTTGTCCCAAAAGAAGTACAAAAGAGATTAAGCGAAAAATTAAGGAGATGATCTATGGGTAAAAGTATAATTGATGAAATAGAAAACCTTAAAAAAATTGTAGAAAATGCAAAAAAAGTTCCCTTCTCTAAGTACATAACAATAGATAGAGACGAAATTTTAGGAATACTTATAAGAATTGAGGCGATGCTCCCAGATGAGGTAAAGCAAGCAGTTAATATCACCAAACAAAGAGATATGATTCTGCAGGATGCTTATGAAGAAAAAGAGCGTATCTTGAAAGAAGCGGAAGTCGAATTCAAAAAGAAAGTTAGTGAATCTAACATTATTGCAGAGGCAAAAAGAGAAAAAGAAGAGATAATCAATAACGCAAAGGCAGAGGCAGAACACATTAAAAAAGACGCCTTACAATTTGCAAACGATGTACTTTCAAAAATAGAAGGGGTTCTTGAGAAGGCGCTTTCTACAATAAAAGAAAGCAAGGAGGAAATTTCAAATGAAATTACAAATAGATAGAATTATTGATGAAGGAAATCTAGAAATAATTGAGGAAATAGATTTTACTGACATTGAGATGCCAGTAAAAATAATTGGACCTGTAAAAGTGCATCTCAACTTCGAAAATCTTGGTCAAAGAGAAATTCGAGTTACAGGAGAGATTTTTGCAACACTTAGATTAACTTGTGTAGTTTGTCTTGAAGAATTTGATGAGAAATTAAAAATTGAAGTCGATGAAACTTATATTCCAGAAACTCTTGTCGAGAATAAAAAAGAGGAACGTCCAATAGAAGAGTTAAGCGAATTTACTTACAAAGCTAGCTATCTTGATACCTTTGAGATTGTTAGAGATAATATCCTTGAGTTTATTCCACCTTATCCAAAATGTCCTAAGTGTTTATCAAAAACTGAAGAAATTTGAGTATAATAAAAACTAATAGCCCAAATTCCGCCCGCTGAGGATGGGCAAGATTAAAAGGCGGTAAAAAATACCTCAGCCCTGGGAAATTTTCCAGGAATAAAAAAATCTATGTATATTAATGAGGCTAAAGATAATGTAGGAAAATTTGTTGAGATAAAAGGTTGGGTTTACAACATGCGTACAAGTGGAAAAATTGTTTTCGTACTCGTGCGTGATGGTACTGGCATAATGCAATGTGTTGTTTCAAAAAACGATGTAACTGATGAGACCTTTGAAAAAGCTAAGAGACTTACACAAGAGTCCTCAATTATAGTAAGAGGTACGGTAAGGGAAGAGAAACGAGCACCTTTTGGTTATGAACTCGACCTAAAGGAACTCGAAATTGTACAACTTACCCAGGATTATCCCATAACACCTAAAGAACATGGCATTGGATTCCTAATGGAGCACAGACATCTATGGCTTCGCTCTAAAAGACAATGGGCAATTTTACGCATCAGGCATAGAATCGCAAAATCACTTAGAGATTTTTTTGACTCAAGAGGTTTTACGCTTATTGATGCACCCATCTTAACGCCAGCTGCATGTGAAGGTACAACGACGTTGTTTGAAACAGATTATTTCGGAGAAAAGGCATACCTTTCGCAAAGCGGTCAACTTTACATGGAAGCAGCAGCAATGGCATTTGGAAAGGTTTATTGCTTTGGTCCCGCATTTAGAGCAGAAAAATCAAAAACAAGAAGACATCTTATGGAATTTTGGATGCTTGAACCAGAAGTTGCGTATTTAACATTTGAAGAAAATCTCAAACTTCAAGAAGATATGCTCTCATATGTCGTGCAAGAAGTTTTGAAAAACTGCAAAACGGAATTAGAAATTATTGAAAGAGACACAAAACCTCTTGAAAAAGTAGTGCCGCCTTTTCCAAGGTTACATTACAGAGATGCAATTGAACTACTAAACAAAAAGGGGTTTAATGTTAAATTTGGGGATGACTTTGGCGGAGATGAAGAAACTGCACTATCAAACGAATTTGATAAACCTGTATTCATACACCATTTCCCAAAAGAGATAAAGGCATTCTATATGCAACCAGACCCAGATGATCCAGAAACAGTTCTTGCAGCAGATCTACTTGCACCTGAAGGATATGGTGAAATCATTGGCGGAAGTCAAAGAATTCACGATTACGATTTACTTTTACAGAGAATGCAAGAGAATAATCTTCCAATTGAAAACTATAAATGGTACCTTGACTTGAGAAAATACGGAACAGTCCCTCACAGTGGATTTGGTATAGGACTTGAAAGAACTCTTGCTTGGATTGCAAAACTCACACATGTAAGAGAGACAATACCATTCCCACGAATGCTTGAGAAAATTTATCCATGAGGGAAATTTCTGCAATTGAACTTCTAAAAGAACTTGACAATGAACTTCCAAAGGAGTCTTTAATAATCCTTTTAGGAGAAGACCATTATCTTAAAGATCAAATTGTAAAAAAATACGTAGATAGAATTTTTGGAAATAATTCAAATAATCTTGACTTTGTAAAACTAACAGGGGGAAGTTTGACATACCAAGAATTTATAAATGTTATAACTTCACCCCCGTTTTTTTCTTTAAAATTTGTGCTTGTAAAAGATGGGGAACAAATCCCGAAACAGAACTTACAGAAACTCACAAGCGCATCAATTCCAGATTTTACAAAGGTGATACTCATTATAAATCAAAAAGACGTAAGCATACCCAAAGGAAATTTCATTATTGTAAAAGACTATACTGCTCCTCTTAATCAGATTGAAATTTGGATTGAAAAGAAAGCAAAAGAATATGGAAAAACAATTACAAAGGATGCAATAAAGGAATTGATAAGAAGGCTTGATACAAATTTCTATGCTTTATCAACAGAAATTAAAAAACTTGCTTTTTATGTTGGAGATAGAAAAGAAATACGAAAAGAGACCGTTTCGGAAATTGTAAAGGAATTAGGAGAAGAAGATATCTTTGAATTCGTTAACGCAATAATGTTCTCGAGGAGAAACGATGTATTAAGAATGCTCGATCACTTTCTAAAAGACCAAGGACAAGAAAATCTTATCCTTTCACAAGTATTGAAAACTCTGTCAATTTACCTTATTGTAAACGATCTTAAAAATAAAGAAGGACTAAATCTTAGGGCAATTAATGAATATATTGCTTCAATTTTTGGAACTTATCTTAGAACTAAGACTCTTGAGGAAATCATAAAAAACCTTGAAGTAGCAAACATTGAAAACATCTTAAAACAATACAGTGCCTTTGTTGAGTTTGACGTAAAATCAAAAAGAGGGGAAATTGACCTTCCCCTTTCTTTACGAAATTATATTCTATCAAGAGTGTCTTGAGTTATGCGGTTGCCTCTTGGTTCTTTGCCTGATTAAACTTTGCCATTAATCTTGACTTTTTTCTGGCTGCTGTATTAGCATGAAGTATTCCTTTTGCCTCAAGTTTGTCAATAATCTTAATTGCCTCTCTTACCTTTTCTTCGGCGTATCCACTCTTTTTTGCAAAGTCAAGTGCCCTTTTTAAAGCAACTCTATAGTATTCGTTTCTTTCTCTTCTTTTTTCATCTTTTCTAACTGACTTTTTTGACGCTTTTAATATAGGCATTTATTTACCTCCGTAAATTCTTAAATTCAATTCCTATATAGGATAATGATTTTTAAAAATAAGTCAAGAGGTTTTAATCAAGCAACTTTAACTCCTCTTTTACAAAATCAACAAGATCCTTTACATATTCCTCACTAAATTTGAATTCTATTCCTGCCGCTTTATAGAGTTCGGGAACTGGCCTTTTATAACCTAAACTCAAAAATTCCTTATAGTTTTTAATTGTCTTTTCTCTATTTTCTTTATAGTTTTTATACATCGCAAGTGCCCCAAGTTGTGCAAAACCATACTCAATATAGTAGAATGGCACTTCAAAAATGTGTAGCTGCTGCATCCACAAAATTTTTAACCTTTCTTCAAGGCCTGACCAATCAACACCTGCTGCAAGATCTCTCATTAAATTCACAAAATATTCTTCACGTTCTTTTTCGTCTGCATCATTAGTGTAAACGTAATGCTGGAAACCATCAACTGCAATGCACCATGGTAAAAATGCAAGAGCACCTTCAATTTGTTCTCTTTTAGCTTTCTTAAGATCCTCAGGTTTGTCGTAGTATTCAAATAAGTAATCAACAGTAAACATCTCCATACTCATTGAGGCAAGTTCTGCAACTTCCATTGGATACTCTTTGAATGGATGTATAAGAATATCTGCCGTATATTTGCTATGAAGAGAATGCCCTGACTCGTGCAAAAGAGTCCTCACATCGGAATTAAGTCCTACTGCATTCATAAAAATAAAAGAAGATCCGTGCTCTGGAAGACCCATATTATAACCACCGGGTGCTTTACCAACTCTATTTTCAAGATCAAGGAAATTAGAAGCCTTCATTCTCAATAAATTTAATCCAAATTCATCATCCACATGACCCAACACTTTAATTGCCTTCTCAACAAATTCATCTATTGTTTGAAATGGCTTTAAAACCCTGTTATCAACATCAATCGATGTATCCCATGGACGTAATGAATCAAGACCGAGTTTTTGTCTTTTTATTTCATTACGTTCCTTAAGGAACGGTACAACAACTTTCTTTACAACTTCATGAAAATTGAGAACATCTTGAACAGTATATGAAAATCTTCCTTTTTCAACGTGCTTGTAATCTCTGTAATTATTAAAACCAGCATTCTTTGCTTGAAGCGCTCGTATCTGCTTAAGTTCATCAAAGACCTTTACGAGGTCAGCTGAAACCTTACTAAGTGCCTCATATTTCTTTTGCCATGCCTCTTCTCTTGTTCCTCTGTCAGGGTCTTTCAAAAAAACATTCATCTGTGAAAAAGTTTTCTCTTCCCCTCTAAAATTAACAGTTAATTTAGCTATTGTCTCTCCGTACCTATTCGCAATTTCGTGTTCTTTAACGAATAAAGGTATATTTTCCTCTCTAAAAATTTCTATTGAATTCGAAATAATTGTATCAAGGTGTTTAAACTCAGGCTCTGTAAACTCTCTTCTTGCAGGAGAATCATAATACTTCTTTTTAAGCTTAAACTCGTATTGCATAGCAACGCTGACAACTTCAGAATAAAACTTATTAAAATCTTCTTGATATTCCTTTTTATTCATAAATCTTGTCATGTTTATATACTTCCATGCATAAGTTTCTTCCAAAATATCAGATAATTCTCCCCATTTTTCCAGGAAATAGAGTAATTCTTCTTTGTTTTGTAAGGGTTCATTTAGTAAGTTTTTTAAAGCATTTTCAAAATTTTCTCTATTTTCGACTGAAAAATCTTCAGGATAATATCTCCTCGGTCTTTTTTTAATGATAAGATCCTCCATATTTATGCTCCTTTCTTTAAAGTATAAAGTTTATCAAAACAAGCTTTCAAATCATTGAATATGATGGATACCTTTTCTTTATCCCATTTACTTTCATCATCTCGCAAAAATGTTGTTTTATCATTTCTATTATCAAAAAAAGAAACTGGAACAAACAAATTTTTCTTTTCCAAGAAAATATGGTCTTGCATAGTTGAGATACTTTTTAGATACTCCATGTCATCAACACCATACTCCTTAAGCATTACTTCAAGCGGAACTCCATGATGTAAAATTGAACCAGGTTCGTTTGGATTTGCCCTTTCAAAATTCTTTCTCCTCGATTCCTCAGGTGTCACCCACACATAAAGAATAACTCCAAGTTTAAGAATCATCTCATCAAGAGCATTTAAAGTATGTTCATACCCATAAGGGTAAGGAAGTGGCGGAGTCAAGTTAAGAGCACCACCCCGAGCAAACTCAATTACAAAGGTCGAATTTTCTAAATCACTTTTTGCACTTTTATTTATATTTGAGATTATATCCCTTGCCTCTTTTGATAATTTCGAGGAAAGTGCATTAAAGACACTTTGGGAAAGTGTTGAAAGACGTTCTTGAATTCCAAATTTCTTTGAAGCTTCATCAATTCTTCTTGTAAGTGTTGCAAAAGCAAAATCTTCGTTGTGTTGTCTTTTTTCAACAATATCTTTAAATTCAAGATTTATAAGTTCCGTTAAAGTAAGCCAGTCTCTACCTTCGGTAAATGGGCTTTCGTTTGATGCATAAAATATTCTTCTTTCGCCAAGCTTCTCAAGTTCTTCATCAATTCTTCTCATAAAGAAGACATAGGGGAAATCATCAATGTGAATGTCATTTCCAAGATGAAACTCTCTTATACGAGTTTCTTCATCAAGACTTCGTATAAATTTTCTAATTTCAGACTTACCTGATGCAGGTAATCCCAAAAGTAGCACAACGTCTAAAGTATCTTTCATAAAGACCTCCTAAATATTAATTGAAGCAAGAATTCCGCTGCCCAAGGCAACACCTATATTGCCCAAGGATGAAAATTCAAACTGGACACTCTTGCCTGGAATTTTAAGGGTATTCTTATAAAAGCTATCCATAATATCCTCAAAAATAAGCTTCAGAGACTCGCCTAATCCACCGCCGATTATTATCTTTTCTGGATTTAAAAGATTTACAACAATTGAAAGGCCATGTCCAATATGCATTGCTGTTTCATAGAGAACTTCTTTTGCTACAGGATCTGTATCCTTGAATTGAAAAATTAGAGGAGTATCTACCAAATCAAAATCGTAATTAACGCTATCTAATAATGGCGTTTTTTTAATTTTACCAACACGTTCAAGATAAATTCTTCTTATTGAAGGCCCTGATGCAAATGCTTCAAAGCATCCATATTTTCCGCAACCACACAGTGGTCCTCTCGGATCAAGAGTAATATGTCCTATTTCGCCTGCAAGATTATCTTTACCGCGCACAATTAAACCATTAGTAACTATTGCAGAACCAATTCCAGTACCAAAAGCAATAAACAAAAAATCTTTTAAATTTTTACCACTTCCCACGTATAGTTCTGCAAGTGCACCAGTTTTTGCATCATTATCGACAAATGCATCCAAACCTGTTTCTTTCTTAATAATTCTTTTTAAATCTATTTCTTTTAGCGCAGGAATATTTGGAGAACCGTGAATAATACCATTTTTAAAATCAATGAAACCTGCAACACCAAAACCTACACTTTTTGTATTTTCTGTTCTTAGTTCATTAATAACGCTTATAAGGTTTTCAATTATCGCTTTAAGATTATTTACATCACCTGTCAAGACTCTCTTACTTGATAGTATTTCAAAATTATCATTTATTCTTACGCCAAATATCTTTGTTCCGCCTAAATCAATACCAATAAATTCTTTCATAATACAATTATTTATATCACATTAATAATTTAAGTCAAGGAATTAAAAAGAGTTTTTAATAAGTTCCTTAAAAATTTTTCTGGTATAATTTAAAATATGGAAATAGAATTTAATAAGGAGAAAATTGTTCATGAATTTTCAATGCACCTGATGTTAAAGGGTTATTCACCGTTAACGGTTAAAAACTACCGATATATAATAAATGATTTCTTGAATGAATTCAAAATACCTGACACAAAATCCATACAAAAATATTTCTTAAAGAAAAACATATCAAAAAACACAAGAGCAACTCAAACGCTAATTCTTAGAAGTTTTGCAAAATTCATCAAAAAGGAACTCCACATTGATTTTGAAACATTAGATCCACCAAAGACCTCGAAAACATTGCCAACATTTCTCACAAAAGATGAGGTTAAAAAATTCTTAGAGGTCGTAAAGAAGAATAAAAGAGATTTTACAATTGTAGCATTTCTAATTTATACTGGAGTAAGAGTTGGTGAACTTATAAATATAAAGATTGAGGATGTTAATCTCAATGAAAATTATGTAAGAATTAAAGGAAAGGGAGACAAAGAAAGATTTGTTCCTATATCACTTGAGCTTTCAAATATCCTTAGGCAACACCTAAACGAGAGGCATTATTCAGAATACCTTTTTGAAAGCAAACGGCAAAAGAAATTTTCTCCTTTAACAATTCAACTTATGGTAAAACGATATGCAAAGGAAGCAGGTATTCAAAAAAAGATAACGCCTCATAAGTTAAGACACACCTTTGCGACACTTGCCCTTGAATCAGGCATAAGCCCCATCACAATAGGAGAACTTTTAGGACACAGTTCACTTAATACAACAATGAAGTACACCCATGTTACCAATAAGTTAGCAACAGAAGCTGTCAAAAAAATTAGTGAATTTACAAATCTAAAAGATATTGTTGAGAATAAATAAAATTTGAATTTTTGGCAAATTTGAATATAATCTCTTTGCTATGGGAAAGAAAGTTATCGAAATAGAAAAAGTAGAGTACCCTTACACTTGCGCTATTGTTAATAACCAATTAATGGGATTTCTTGACGAAGTTGAAGAAGTGAGAAGTATAGAACTTCTTTCTGTTGTCGAAGGAGAGGGAAGAAGAACCTATGAAAGAAGTATTGCTTTTCTTGCAAATGTTGCTTTAAAAAAGATTTCAAAAGAACATAAATTAACAATAATGCACTCTATCGGAGAAGCACTCTATGGAGAAATTGAAAATAGTTCCGATGAGCTTGTAGAAAAACTCAGGAACCAATTTTTTGAATTGATAAAAGAAAACAAGCAAATAAGAAAATTTGACCTGACAAAGGAAACTGCAATAAGAAAACTTGAAAAGGAAGAAAGATTTGAAGATATTCAAACAATTGAATACCTTGCAAAAGATGTTATTTCGCTTTACGAACTCGATGGTATCTACTTATACTTTGCTGGACCTCTTGTTCCTTATACAGGAATCCTCAAAGTTATCGATATCGTAAGAGTAAATGGTGGTTTGTTTTTCCTTTTGCCCGACAAAAGCAATCCAAATGTTGTAAGTTCGCTTCCCAAATATGAAAGATTGCTTGAGGCCTTCAACGAAGGAAAAAAATGGGCGAATTTACTTGATGTAAGAACAGTTGGCGAACTTAATAAAAGCATTATAAATGGTAGAATATCAAACATAATAAAAATGCAAGAATCTCTTCACGAAAAGAAAATTTCTGAAATAGCGGCACAGATTTTGGAAAGAAAAGCAAAAGTAATTCTTATTGCAGGACCGAGCTCATCGGGAAAAACAACTTTTGCAAAAAAACTTGATATCCACCTGAGAGTGCTTGGATTAAAGCCATATGTAATCTCAACAGATAATTATTTTGTTGAAAGAGAAAAGACTCCTTTAAATGCAGATGGAAATCCTGATTATGATTCAATCGAAGCAACTGATTACAAACTCCTTCAGGAGCACATTAATAAACTTATACAAGGTGAAGAAGTTGATATTCCCAAATACAATTTCATAACAGGAAAACGAGAAAAGGGGAAGAGAGTAAAGATTGACGAAAATGGCATTATAATAGTTGAAGGAATTCATGCATTAAATCCAATTTTAACTAAGGATGTAAAAGAAAAATTCAAATATAAAATTTATGTTAGTGCATTATCTCAGGTAAATATTGATAATATCAACCGTATACCCACAAGAGATACAAGGCTTATAAGAAGAATCGTAAGAGATGTTCATTTTAGAGGAATCCCTGCTATAGAAAATCTAAGACGTTGGAAAGATGTAATCTCAGCAGAAGAAAAATATATCTTTCCTTATCAAGAAAATGCTGATGTAATGTTTAATTCTTCGCTTATATATGAACTTCCAATTCTTCGAAACTTTGCTGAAGTTCCGCTTAGGGCAATTGAATACAAAGAAAAAGAATACGCAGAAGCGTTAAGATTGTTGAACTTCCTCAACCATGTCTTGCCGCTTCAATCAGATGAAGTGCCACCTACATCTATTTTAAGAGAATTTATAGGGAAAAGCTCATTTAAGTATTGATGTGCTTTTTTACAAACTGAACAAGATTTTCTTTTCTTTCTAAAAGCATTGGCGTTGTGATAAAGGCTTCTTCAAATCTTGAAACAAAATTCCTGTCTTTGAGTCTTCCATCAAAATAAAGGACAGCACTCTTTTCATAAGCAATGCTATCTTTAATAAAATTTTTAAGATAATACATTGCATAATTTTCGTCAGATCCTAGAATATTCATTGGTAATTTAATTATAAAGATCAATCTATATCTATTTCGTATAGGAAATTCATATTGTACAAAATCAATCAAACCGTCTTCCTTTAGAAGTGACTCCTCAATCCAAGTATAGCGATTCTTTAATTCCATCTTTATACTGTTCATTTGAATCCTGTTTTCGAAAACAAATAGAACTGGTTTAATGTCGGAAAACTGAGCATATAAGTCAAGAAATTCATATGCAAACTCATCCGCATTTGGTGCATGTAAGAATAGGGGTATTACATTCATAACTTTATCTTCGCTATCTTTTGTAAAAGTATCACCCTTTAACCTTGTGAATTTTTCAATATAATTTTCTCCCTTAAAAATGAAATAGTTGCTTAATAAATTTATAGAATTCCCGATTAAAGAAATCTTCGAAAATATTTGTGTTGCATTAGAAAATCCAACCGATAAACTTTCAGAATCATTTCGAAAAATCCTGTTAAAAGAATATTCTTCATCAAAATTTGTAATATTTGAGATTATTTTGTTTTGTAAGTTTTTTGGTAAATTCTCAAAATTATTGAAGAGGGTTAAAACCTCATTTGATTTTTTTGAGGCATCAAAGTTTGAAATCATTTCAATGTCTTCCTTTGAAAAGTTCATCTTTAAACTCGATAGTACTTTCGGAATCCTGTAGGCTTCAAGAAGGAAAACGCTATCAAATTTAAAATTGGAAAGAAATTTCAGTCCAAAAAATAGGTTTGGATATTTTAATATTACAAAGTCACTTTTCTCAATCTCCCTAAATCTTTCCTTAAGAGGGCAAACCTCGAAATAATCACAATTTTCACTTTTGCAAAGAGATAAATTTCTTAGAATCTTGTTTTTAAGGATATGTTGGGGTGCATTTCTAAGGCCAAAATCCTTAGTTTTAAGCAAATATGACGCAAAAATTGCAAAATCAACTCGCAGGTCATTTGGTATTGCTTTTGTATTTTCAAGATAAAAGTTTAAGCGCTCTATACAGATAAAACTTTCAAAATCAGTTGCATCTAAGATTCTAAAGTTATTTAACCTATCTTTCAGATTTTCAACTAGTTTCTCTGAATAAACTACAATAAGGGACCTGCCTGATGACAACAATAATTTAACTATATCATCAAGCGAGGATTCTTCATAATAAAAAACACCCTTATTAAGTGATTTATTTACTTGATTGAAAGGAAGGGTCTGTATTTCGCCAATCTTTTGTATTTTTATGGAGGTTTTTTCAGCATCTACATGGTTAACGAAGATAAAACCAAAATTTCTCGAATCACCAATGATCTCCTTAAGGAGCTTCATATCTGCATCTTCAAACGTTTTGCTTTCCTCCAACAATTTTTTAAACAGTTCAAAAAGCATTAAAGCATCATTAAATGCTCTATGCGCCTTCTCCTTCTTGAGATTTAGTGCTTGAACAAGTTTCTCAAGACTATGAGAGCTCAATTCTGGATAGATAAGACGTGCAAGTTCAAGTGTGTCAATTATTTCATTTTGAAGTGGTTCTTCTAAAAATCTTTCGAGAAACTCCTTATCAAAAGACGCATTGTGTGCAACAAGAATTGAATCTTCTATAAATTGCTTAAAATCACTTTTTATTTTATCTCTATCCTGTGCCTTATTTAGGTCTTCCTGAGTGATACCTGTCAAATTGGTTATAAATCTTGAAATAGTTTTACGAGGTCTTACAAGAGTTTTAAAAGTGGAAACAACTTCCAAATCGACAACCTTTATTGCACCTATTTCGATAACTTCGTCATCTCTATTTAGTCCTGTTGTTTCGAGATCAAAAAAGACAAACTTCATTTGAAAAATACAATTGTGGTACCTATACCACCTTCGGATGGAGTTCCGATTTCAAAACGGGCGACTCTTTTATTGTTCCTCAAATATTGTGAAATAGCCTCTCTTAGAGTACCAGTGCCCTTGCCGTGGACTATATATACATAAGGAAGTCCATGTAAATAAGCCTTGTCAAGATATTTATCTAAAATATCAATTGCTTCATCAACTGTATAACCATGCAAGTCTATTTTCATTGGTAATTCTTCTTCGAAAAGATCTTTCAACTCACCCCTTTTCTCCTTCTTAATTTCAATCTTTTCTTCCAAAACTGGCTCAAGATCAGAAAATTTAAGCGTTGCTCTTATTGCACCCATCTGAACAATTGCTCTTTGTTCATCGTTTTTAACCTGAAGCACTATTCCCTGAGCCCTTAAAGTTCGCACATATACAAGCATCCCTTCTTTTATTTCATAAAAATCAATTTTCTTTTCTTCTTCGAAAGTTCTTTCCTGTTTCTCTTCTAATTGGGTTTCTTCGGTTTTAAGTATCTTTCTCATTTCTTGGATTTCTTTTTGTGTTTTTATATACGTATCAAGATTTTCAAGAATTTTATTCATCTTTTCTTTTGTTTCGTCTATTATTTTCTGTGCCTCTTCATAGGCTTTTTTAATTTCTGACCTCTTTCTCTCCTCTAACTCTTTCAACTTTTGTTCATATGTTTCCTTTAAGCGCATTGCTTCAGTTCTTGCTATTTCAGTTTCTGATTTCATCATTTCTATTGCCCTATTATCCTCATGCATCTTGCTCACAATTTGTGCTTTTTCAATAAAGTCCGAAGAAAGTTCACTTTTTGCACTATTTAGCACGTCCTCAGGCATTCCGAGTCTCTCAGCAATAATTAACGCATGGCTTTCGCCTGGGATCCCGACATAGAGCTTGTAAGTAGGGGTAAGCGTATTTATGTCAAAACCAACTGAAGCATTTTGGGCCTCTTTAAACTTATATGGAAATTCTTTTATTTTTCCGTGGTGCGTTGTTACAATGGAGGATGCACCAATTTCATGCAGTTTTTTAAGAATTGCAAATCCAAGAGAGGCGCCCTCTTCAGGATCAGTTCCTGCACCCAATTCGTCAATTAAGACAAGATCATCTTTTGTTGCATTTTTGATAATTTCAATAATTCTTACCATATGTGATGAAAATGTTGAAAGATTCTGCTCAATACTCTGCTCATCCCCAATATCTGCAAAGACGTTTCTAAAAAATCCAACTGTTGAATTGGAAATTGCCGGTATGTGCATTCCTGCCTTTGCCATGAGAGTTAGTAGACCTGTTGTCTTAAGTGTAACAGTCTTTCCTCCAGTATTCGGACCTGTTATTATAAGCATTTTAAAATTTTTTCCTACTTCAATATCAATCGGAACAACATTTTCTTCTTTAATAAATGGATTTCTTGCTTCATATAATTCAAGATATGGTTTGTCAACGAGAATTGGTTCAGAAGCTTTTAATTGAATGGATAATCTTGCTTTAGCAAAAATAAAGTCAAGTCTATAAATGGTATTCAAAGACTCCAAAACTGCATCAAATTTATTTCTTATACGCTCTTCTAACTCCAAAATAATACGCTCTTCTTCCCTTCTTTCTTTTGAAAACAGATCCACGAGCTTATTATTTAACTCAACTACAGCCATAGGCTCAACAAAAAGTGTAAGCCTACTGCCAGATTCACCCTGTACAACGTAATTAAAAGCTGGTTTTGAATTTAGTCTTATGGGAATTACATACCTGTCGTTTCTTTTTGTGATAATTTTATCTTGGATCGCATCTTCATTCTCTCTTGAGTAAAGAATTTCTTGCAAAATCGATTGAATTCGTAAGTAAGTTGTTTTAATTTCTCTTCGAATTATGCTAAGAAGAGGTGATGCATCGTCTACAATTTTCCCATCATTACCGACAACTTTCCTTATTGCCTTAACTATATCTTCGAAGTTGTAAAGTCTTATTGTATATTTGAAAACTTCAGGGTGGGCATCCCTGTATGATTCACCAATTTCCTTTATTTCAGAAATTGTAGAGAGAACATCTGAAACTCTTAAAATTTCCTCAGGAGTCAAAAGGGAGAGTACTTTTATCTTATCAAAAAGAGGCTCGACATCAACAAATTCGACAAAGGGTAAGTCACCTTCCTCCTCTAAAAACTTTTTTGCATCAGTTGTTTCCTTCAAAGCAGAATTTGATTCTTCAAAGGAATCATAAGGTAAAAGGTTTCTTGAAAGTTCTTTACCTCCCTTTGTGAAAGCAAGTGATTCAAGTCTATTTATAATTTTATCGTATTCAAGAGACTTTAATGTGTCTTCACGCATAATAGATCTCTAATTTCCTCCAAACGGTATGTATTTAAAACTTCTTCTCTTTTTACCCATGCCCTTCTTAAAATTTTAATGCCATATTTCATAAAATACAAATGTCCTCTGTTATGTGCATCAGTTCCAATTGAAAAAAACTTAACATGTGCACGTCTCGCCTCTTTAATAAGTCCCGTACTTAAATCCATTCTATTAGGAAACACATTAACTTCTAAACTTACTCCAAATTGTGATGCGGTATTAAATATTTCCTCTATGTTAACATCAATGCTTTTCCTTACAAAAATTATTCTATTTGTAGGATGTGCCATGATATTAATTATACCACTTTTTATAGCTTTCTTAACTCTTTCTGTATTTTCAAAACGGGTGTTAGAAAATTGGTGAAGACCGCCTAAAGCCAAATCAAGCTTATTAAGAATAATTTCATCTACATCAACTGATCCATCAAAGTTAATCTCTGCTTCAATCCCCTTCAAAAGATATGGGCTATATTTTTCATTATTTATTCGATCTATGAGTTCACTTTCCTTTAGATAGAGTTTTTGGGATACTCCATTTGCAATTTTCAATCCTTTTGAGTGATCCGTAATAGCAAGGTACTCATAGTCTAAAAGTCCTGCCTCTTCGTGCAGTTCTGAAATTGTAGATAAACCATCAGAAAACGAAGAATGAACGTGCAAATCTCCCTTAATGTCGGATAAGGTTATTAGTTTTGGAAGAGAATGTGTTATTGAAAGTTCAATCTCCTCTTCTCCTTCTCTTAATTCAGGTGGTACATATTGAAGAGATAACTTTTCATAAAAGTCTTCCTCAGAATTTGCCTTTATAAGAATATATCCACTCTTTGAAATATCAAAACCTTTTGTCTTTGCTATTTCTTGAATTTCTTTGTTATGCTGCTTAGAGCCCGTATAGTACTGAAGTCCAGCATAAAAATAGTCTTTTGGAATTTTAAAAAATTTAAGAATTACTCCATCAACATCTTTAAACTTAATAAGATTACCCCTTTTTTCAAAATTTAGAATGTCAAAATTCAAATTAATTGTTTCAATGAGCGTTTCTTCGTCGAAATCGTACACAAAATCAATATTATTTACTACTTCTTTTCCACGTCTAACACTTCCTACAATTCCTATATTTCCTAAACCATCACAGGCTAAAACAATTGAATTCGCATATGAAGATGCGTAGAAAAGACTCAACTCTTTTGTGCTACTTTCATAGTAAAAAATAGCTCTTCTTAAATGTTCTTCAAATTTATCAGAAAAGATTTTTTTAACTTTCCCGTTTTTTATTGCCTTTTCAAGGTCAGAAAGCGAATCTATATTAAGGAAATTATATATTTTAAGGACATCATTTACACGAATACCAGGAATACTTGCAATCTGTTTTAAAACTTTCGGCGTCTTAGCCTCAAGAGTTTCTTTTAGCGGAGAATAACCAAGGCTTTCTAAATTAAGAACTTCCTCTTTTACGCTTTCAGGAAGAAAATTTAAATTTGCATATTTTGTTAAAGAGCTTTCAAGGGCAAGAATTGATAAGGCAGAATGTTCAAATGCATACGCACCTTTCGTATTTCCTGAAATTTCAAGCAAGGTTTTTATCTCAAGGAGTTCCTTTGCAATTTTATAATTATTCATTCTTTCTCACTACACCGCCAACTTCATTTATTATTCTTTCCTCTATACTCTTCATAAATTCATCCACTTCTGAACCTTGAAGAGTTCGTTCATATGATACAAATTCCAGAGAATAAGCAAGATTTTTCTTTCCTTCGGGAAGTGGTTTTCCTTCATAAATATCAAACAAAGTAATTGATTTCAGCTCTTTAATATTTGAGTTTTTTATCGCCCTTCGAACTAAACTTTCCTGAACATCTTTATCTACGATTATTGCAATATCTCTTTTTACCGGTGGATAAATTGAAAATTGGCTAAACTTTTTATCTAAAATTGATGCTTTTAAAAGTTCGTTAATCTTTAATTCTGCAAAGTAGGCATCATCCAGTATGTCTGGATTGATCTTTCCAAGATAACCAAAGAAAACATCATTTACGATTACCTTACTCGTCTGATAGGGATGCATATAAGGTAACTCAAATTTTTCAAACTGAACATCAATTCCGAATTCATTAAATATACTTTCAATAAGGCCTTTTAAATAGAAATAATCGTATGGGAGCGATCTTCCGTATGGGTTTTTAAAGATCCTATTTCCCCTAAGGAAAATTGATGCCCTATACTCTTCAGTAAATTCAGCGCCATTCTTTAAGAATACCTTGCCAATTTCAAAAAGTGCAAGATTTTCAATGTTAACATTCAAATTTCTTTCTGCAACTTCGTAACTTCCAACAAATAGAGTTGGTCTTAGAACTGACATATCTTCTGTAAGCGGATTTAAAAGTTCTATAATATAATCCCTCTCATACAAACCAAATTTTGATAGCGCTTCCTTGTTTGTAAGAGTAGAAGTTAAAATTTCATTCAGCCCAAGGCGTAAAAGAATTTCTCTTAATTCAGAATTAAATTTGAGTATTGGCTCAAATGTGCCGCTTCTAAGTGGTGCTATAATTGGCTTCTCCGCAAATTCGTTATATCCTCTCATTCGGACAATTTCCTCAATAAGATCTTCCTCGATAGAGATATCCTGTCTAAATGATGGAGGAATTACTGAAAACACTCCCTCACTTTCTGAATATTTAAATCCTTCCATATCGAAGTACTTTCTAATTTCAAGGGGTGTTATTTCTTCACCTAAAAGATTGGAAGCTTTATTAACACGCAATCTAACGCTTTCTTTAGGCTTTCTAAAATCAGCAACTCTATCTTTAAAAGCGCTTCCACCACCTTCGTCAAGAATCATTTTTGTAGCAACAAGAGATGCAGTTGGTGTAAACTGAGGATCAACACCTTTTTCAAAAATAGAAGAAGCATCGGTTATTAAGCCAAGGCTCCTTGAACTTCTCGAAATTGTAGATGGAGTAAAGTATGCGCTTTCAAGAAAAATATTTTTTGTACTCTCACTCACAGCGGTATCAAGACCACCCATTACTCCTGCAATTGCAATAGGACCTGTTTCATCGGTTATAAGAAGATTTTTAGAAGTAAGATTCCTCTCAACTTCATCGAGAGTTTTGATTTTTTCACCATCTCTTGCAAGACGTACAACAATTTTCCCTTTTAATTTATCAAAATCAAAAGCATGCAGTGGTTGCCCGTACATTCTTGCTACATAGTTTGTAATATCAACAATGTTATTAATAGGACGAATTCTTAAACTGAATAATTTTTTTCTTAATTTATAACTTGATTTTTTAATAGTAACATTCTTAATTAACCTTCCTGAATAAAAGCTACAGTGCTCTTTATGAAGAATTTCGACCGGAAAGGGTGTTTGAGGTAAATTTTCGTCATTAAATACTTCGAATGTGAACTTATCAAAATCTGCTCTACGGCCTTCGTCTCTTGCAAGAAGAATTTCAATCCATCGCGCAACTCCTAAGACATAAAATGCATCTGCTCTATCGGGAAGTAATGAAAGTTCAAGGTATGTATCCTCAATGGGAAAAAGTTTCTCAAAATTAACTCCAATCGGCGTATCATATGGCAAAATAAAAATTCCATTCTTTTCTTCATTGCTTAATGAATCTGAGTCAATTCCAAGCTCGCTATATGAAAGAAGCATTCCTTGAGAAATGTGTCCTTCAAATTCCCTTTCTTTAATTACTCTTCCGTCACTTATTTTTGAGTTTACTTTTGCATATGGTACTATGTCGTTCGTTTTTACATTAGTTGCGGCGGTTATAACATCAAAAATGGAATCTCCAATATCTACTTTTGCTTTGAAAAGTCTTGTTCCCTCAATAGGATAGATTTCCAAAACCTTTGCCGAAACAACATTTTCGAATCTTTTTTCTACAGTTTCGATTTTCTCAACTTCAATTCCAATATGTGTCAGCTTTTCTGAAAGTTCCCTGGGTGTATATGGAAAGTCAACAAGTTCCTTTAAAAGTTTATAAGAGACGATCATGTTCCCTCCTTAAAACTGTTTCAAAAATCTCATATCGTTTTGCAAAAAATACCTAATATCGGGTATTCCATATTTCACCATTGCAATTCTTTCAATACCCCAACCAAATGCAAACCCTTGGTATTCCTCTGGATCTATACCAACATTTTTTAGTACATTTGGATGGACCATCCCTGAGCCACCCATTTCAAGATATCCAGTGTATTTGCAAACGGGACATCCCTTTCCACCACAGATAACGCAAGTAATTGAAGTTTCTGCTCCTGGTTCAACAAAAGGAAAGTATGAAGGAGTAAATCTAACTTTTGTTGACTCACCAAACATTCTTTTTGAAAACTCAGACAAAGTTGCTTTAAGATTTGCAAAAGAGATATTTTTGTCAACAACAAGCCCTTCGATCTGGTGAAACTGTGGGGAATGCGAACTATCAAGTGCATCTCTTCTGTAACATCTTCCAATAGCTATCATTCTTATAGGTGGTTTTTGCTTTTCCATTGTTCTAACTTGCATGGGCGAAGTTTGAGTTCTTAAAAGTATTTTTTCTGCAAGGTAAAATGTATCCTGCATATCCCTTGCAGGATGATGCTCAGGAATATTAAGTGCTTCAAAATTGTAGTAATCAGTTTCAATATCTGGTCCTGAAAAAACATCAAAGCCCATAGAAATAAAAATAGATTTTACTTCCTCAATTACTTTATTCAGAATATGCTCATGACCTCTTTCAAGAATTAAACCTGGTGCTGTTATGTCAATTGCTTCTTTCTTTAATTTTTCTTCTCTTTGGATATTTAAAATAAACTGTTCTTTCTCCTCAATATTTTTTTCGATATACTCCTTTAGCCTATTTACGTTCTCGCCAAATTCTTTTCTATCAGATTCAGGAATATTTTTGATTTGTTTAAAAAGTTCCTGAACTTTTCCTTTTTTACCAAGAAAAAAAACTTCTATCTCTTTGAGCTCATTAATATTTTTTACCTCTTCAATTCTTTTTTCAAACTCTCTTTTAATATCATCAAACATTCCCATAAATGCCTCCTATCCTCAAATTTTATCAATAAAAAAATAAAAGTCAATAAAAATAAAAAAGGCCTTGATTTAATCAAGGCCCTGAAATAGCAAATTCTAACTAATAAGGCATGTTTGCGATATTTAAAAGTGGGATACCTACAAAATACATGTAAAAAACAAGAATTATCAGGCCAAGGAAACCAATTATAAAACCTGCCTTTAACATATCTTTAACCTTAACATAATCACCTGTCATTACAACTACATTGGGAGGAGTTGAAGCAGGCAATGAAAAAGCAAGAGATATTGCAAAAGTTGTTGGAAGCATTACAAGATAAGGATGTATCTTTGCAGCCACTGCTACCGCACCTGCAATTGGCATAAAGATAGATGTTGCAGAGGTGTGAGAGGTGAATTGTGCGATAAGGAATCCTGTGCCACCGATAAGAGCAATTACCCATAAGAGGTTAACTCCACTGAGAAAGGTAAGCTTTGAGCCTACATAATCTGCTACTTTTGTTGAAACCATTGCATCTGCTATAGCAAGACCACCACCAAATATAAGAATTATGTCCCAAGGAAGTTTTTTGACCGATTCAGCATTTAAAACAGTTTCACCTTTTTTAAAATCTACAGGTATAATATACAAAAGCAAAGCTGCAAGGATTGCAACTGTAGAATCATGGACATATTTTGAGATGCCAAGAATATTTGACCAACCTTTAATTGTAAAGTTTCCAAAGTCAATATCAGTCCTAAATATCCAAAGGAATACTGTAATTAAAAAGACTGTTAAAACAACCTTTTCTTTAATCAACATTTTTCCGAGTTTCTTTAGTTCATTTGCAAATATTTCCCTACTTTCTTTTAGTCCAGCAAAACCTGGCTTAAAGAAAACTGAAGTTAGCATAAACCAAGTAAAAGGTAAGAAAAATATGATAAACAAAATACCAAACTTGCTAAACTCAAGAAAACTCAAAGTTGGTGCATTAGGAAACATTTGTTTTGCCATACTCAAAAATATGATATTTGGCGGAGTACCAATCGGGGTTCCCATTCCACCAATGCTTGCAGCAAAGGCAACTCCAAGCATAAGCGCTGTTGCAAACTTAAATTCGCCTGGAGTGGTGTCGACATTTAAACCTTCTTTCTTTATCAATTCCTTATAAAATTCTATTATTGATAATGCTATTGGCAAAGCCATAACTGTTGCTGTTGTATTTGAAATCCACATAGAAATAAAGCCAACAGCAATCATAAAAGCAAGAATAATTCTCTTAGGAGAAGTTCCAATTTTGTTAATAAGGAAAAGAGAAAGTCTCTCGTGTAAGCCTGATTCTTCAAGTGCTTCGGAAATAAAAAAGCCACCAACAAAAAGCATGATTTCCTGAGACATGTAGCTTTTTGCAATATCTTTTGCGCTTATCACTTTAAACAAAGGAAATATCAAAAGTGGAAGAAGTGATGTAATAGGAAGTGGGACTGCTTCAGTTGCCCACCAAATTGCCATCCACAAAAGAAGTCCAATTGTAATTTTTGCTCCAACTTCCATACCAGTTGGAGTTTTCATCAATAAAACAAGTACAAAAACTAAAATACCGACAAAAAAACCAATTCTTTGAGAAAGCTTAGATTGTTTTGCCATGCATAGCCTCCTTTATCCCCAATTCATATCCTTCCTCTAGAGCCTTTAAATTTAGATCGCTTTTTTCTTTAAATCTTCCAATAATAGCTTTTTTCAAAGCTTCCAAACTTACAATACCAGTTAATCCTGAAAGTATGCCTAGTGAGACAATATTAGCAGAAATTCTTTTTTTAGTTACTTCAATAGATACCTTCGTTATAGGAAAAGGAAAATTTTTTATTCCTCTATTCAAATAACGAACATAAAATTCATCAGATATCACTAAAGAATCTTCTTTCAAAGACTTAGCGAATTCATCATATGCATCTTGGGTTAGAGCTATTAAAACATCGGGTGATCTTACTTCAGGATAGTATATTTCTTCATCTGATACAATTACATCTGCTTTTGACATCTCGCCACGAGCTGCGGCTCCATAAACTTGTGATTGAACAACATTTTTGCCATCATAAATACCACTTGCTTCCGCAAGGATAATACTTGCAGAGATTATCCCCTGTCCTCCAGAACCTGCAATTCTAATCTCTTTTCTCATGGCTCACCTTTTGAATTAATTTATAATATTTATCTGTAAACTCTTCTCCTTCTAAATTCACAAATTCACCAACAACTATGCCGCCTTTCACGGATATTCTATTGGTTTTACTATATGAAATAGATTTTTCTCTTAACCATTTAATATAACTTGCAGGATCTTCAAGATTATTTCTTCTTCCAAATTCAGTCACACAAGAAGATACTGCTTCAATAAGAGAAAAACCCTTATGAAGAAGTCCATTTAGAATGTATTTTTCAAGAATAAAAGGGCTTGCAATTGTCTCCCGAGCCACATACGTTGCACCAGACGCTACAGCAAGATAAGAAATATCCATTGGTTCTTCAATCTCTCCAAAAGGGGTGGTAGTTGTATATGCATTATCAGGAGTTGTTGGTGAAACTTGCCCCCCTGTCATTCCGTAAGTAAAATTATTAAATACAATAACAGTCATATCAATATTTCTTTTGGCTGCATGAATAAAATGGTTCCCACCAATTGCTGCAAGATCTCCGTCTCCTGTTGCAACTATTACATGAAGATCTGGGTTTGCAAGTTTTATACCGGTTGCAAATGCAAGAGGTCTGCCATGTAGGGTATGTAGAGTATTGAAATTTACATATCCAGAAGAACGGCCTGCGCATCCGATACCTGAAACAAATACGATTTTATCCTTATCAATTTTCGAGCGTTCTATTGCGCGCAATATGGCTCCAAGCACAATACCATTACCACAGCCTGCACACCAAATATGAGGCAATTTATTTTCACGTAAATTTGTTAAAGAGATTTCTGTATACATGATTCCATCTCCTCTGGAGTAATTAATTCGCCATTTTCTTTCCCAAAGAAAACCACCTCTCTTTTTAAGATTCTCTCAACTTCCATTACATACTGTCCGAGATTCATCTCAAAAACAAAAACTTTCTTCCCTTCGGCAATTTCCTTAAGAGGTTTTTCTGGCGAAGGCCATAGTGTTATCGGCCTAAATAAACCTACTTTAATACCCTTTTTACGAAGTTCAACAATTGCCTCTTTTGCAGATCTTGCAGTTGCTCCATAAGCCACAATTAGATACTCCGAATCATCTACATAAAAGGTTTCAAATTTTAATATATCACTAATATTTTTGTAAATTTTTCGATGTAATCTTTCAATTAAAGCCTCAGCTTTTCGCGGATCAGAAGTTGGAAAACCTGTTTCATCATGAGTCAAACCAGTAATGTGAAAATGAAAACCTTCACCAAAATTTGCAAAAGGAGGAACATCATACTTCGAGTCAAACGGTAAATAGTCTTCTTTGGGAACTGTCGGCTTTATTCTTTCAAAAACTGGCAAGTTTTCTTCTAACGCAACTTTTTCTCTCATATGCCCTATCACTTCATCAGAAAGGAAAACAACAGGAGTTCTATATTTTTCAGACAAGTTAAATGCTTCAACTGTCAAAAAATAAGACTCCTCAACAGAGCTTGGATACAGCGCTATAATTGGATGAGAGCCATGGGTACCCCATTTTGCCTGCATTACATCTCCTTGCGATGGATAGGTAGGTATCCCTGTTGAAGGTCCAACTCTCTCAATGTCTGCAACTACAATGGGTATCTCCGAATAAATCGCAAAACCAAGTCCTTCTTGCATAAGCGAAAAACCTGGACCTGAGGTTGCAGTCATAGATTTCTTGCCCGTTAACGACGCACCAATTATTGCACTTATACTTCCAAGTTCATCTTCCATTTGTATAAAAACGCCACCATTTAGAGGAAGCAAATATGACATTCTTTCTGCAAGGTCCGTTGACGGTGTAATTGGATAGCCTGCAAAAAAGCGACAGCCCGCATAAATTGCACCATAAGCAATTGCTTCGTTTCCTGAAATAACAAGTTCTTTCACGCTTTCACTTCCTTTTTTATTACAATTGCAAAATCAGGACAAAAGACTTCACACATTCCACATCCCATACACCTTTCTTCATTGACAACCTCCACTTTAAAATCTTCACCAATTCGAAGAATTTTTGCAGGGCAAACTGAGACGCAAATACCACAACCTTTACAGAAATCTTTATTGATAATTACTCTATTTTTTGCCATTTTCGAGTATCTCCTTTAAAATTGCGGCAACTTCAACTGGTGTTTTTCCGACCCTTATACCCTTACTTTCAAGGTATGCCACTTTCTCTTCTGCAGTTCTTGTGTTAGGAGTCACTATTGCTCCTGCATGACCCATCCTCTTTCCTTTTGGTGAAGCTCTGCCAGCAATAAATGAAACGACAGGTTTATTAAATTCTTTTTCAATGTAGTCCGCTGCATCTTCTTCGTCAGTCCCGCCAATTTCACCAACAAGGACAACCGCCTCAGTTTCAGGATCACTTTGAAATTCTTTCAAAATATCTATAAATTTCATTCCAATAATTGGATCTCCACCAATACCAACCGCCGTTGTCTCGCCTAAACCAATATCCGAAATATGCTTTACAATTTCATATGTAAGCGTACCTGACCTTGAAACAACCCCAACCTTCCCTTTCTTAAATATATTTCCAGGCATTATACCAAGTTTTGCCTTACCCACAGAAATTACTCCAGGACAATTAGGGCCGATGAGTTTTGCATCTTTTGATTTAATAAACTCGACAGCCTTTACCATGCTTTGAACAGGGATTCCCTCTGTAATTGTAACTATCAGTTTAATTCCCGCATTTGCCGCTTCGTATATTGCATCCTCTGCAAATTTTGCTGGCACAAAAATAACAGTTGCATCCGCATTTGTCTCTCTAACTGCTTCTTCAACTGTATTGAAAACAGGAATGCCATAAACATCAGTTCCACCTTTAAAGGGTGTTACACCAGCAACAACCTTAGTACCATAATCAAGCATTGCCTTTGCATGAAACGAACCGTCACGTCCAGTAATACCTTGTACTATTACCCTTGTATGTTCGTCAACCAATATACTCATACCTCACCTCGCATTTGCAAGTTCGACGACTTTTGTGACACCATCAACCATTGAATCGGTATAAATAAGAGGTGTATCTTTAAGAATTTCTCTTGCCTTATCTTCATTAGTACCTGTAAGTCTTACAACTATTGGAACATCAACTTTTGTCATTTCAAGTGCTTTAAGAAGACCATTTGCAACATCATCACAGCGAGTAATACCACCAAAAATATTTATAAGGATTGCTTTAACATTTTTGTCTCTTGTAATCATTTCAATTGCACTTGCAACCTTTTCCGGAGATGAAGAACCCCCTATATCAAGGAAATTCGCAGGATCTCCCCCAAAAAGTTTTATAAGATCCATTGTAGCCATAGCCAAACCCGCTCCATTAACAAGGCAACCAATATTTCCGTTTAGCTTTATATATGTAAAGCCTTTTGATTTAGCTTCAAGTTCAAGTTTTTCTTCTTCAGTTGGTTCTCTTAAAGCCTCAAGTTCAGGATGTCTAAAGAGCGCATTATCATCAATTACAATTTTTGAATCGAGAGCTAAAACATTATTTCCTTCAACTACCGCAAGTGGGTTAATTTCGGCTAAGTTTCCATCAAGAGAAATATAAACCTTATACAATTTCTCAATGATATCTGCTATTTTCGGCGCAATATTCATATCCTCAGTAAGTCTCTGAGATGCCTTCTTTGCCTCGTAAGAAAAAAGTCCCATAATGGGATCAATATAAATTTTAAAGATTTTCTCAGGTGTATTTTTTGCGACTTCTTCAATATCTACACCACCAGCATTTGAGACAATCAAAACGTTCCTCTTACTTACTCTGTCCACCGTGAATCCAACATAAAACTCTCTCAATATATTTACTGCCTTTGCAACAAGCAATTTTTTTACCTTTAGACCTTTTATTTCCATTGTGAGAATTTCGTCTGCAAGTTTTAAAACTTCTTCTTCAGTCTTTGCAACTTTTACACCACCTGCTTTACCGCGACCTCCAACAAGAACTTGTGCCTTTAAAACAACAGGCAAACCAATTTTCTTTGCAATTTCCAGCGCCTCTTCTCGATTGCTTGCAACTGCACCTTCAACAACGGGGATACCAAATTCCTTAAAAAACTCTCTTGATTGATACTCTTGAAGATTCATTACACACCCCTCTCCTTCTCTAATTTCCTAATATATGCATAAACGGTGTAGATTGAGATATTTAATTTTTTTGCAACAAAATTCACAGAATTCTTTAATTTAAAAAAACTTCTATTGTATAATTCAGATACAATCGAAAAATTATCAACCCTTTTTGAAGAGACCTTTGAGGAAAGTATGGAATAAACCTCATCAAATGTCTTTTCAATTGCTTCATCATACTCAAAAGATGTAATTTTGTTAAGAACCTCTTTAGGGGAATCCGCAAAAGTTAAAAAATATGATATAAACTTATGCATTGTTTCAAGATTGGAAAGATCCATATTAAGACAAAGAAGCCCTATAAGATCTCCCTTTTTATTTCTAATACCAATTGTAATAGATCGTAATTTTTTTCTTGTGTAAGATAGACTTTCGTAGGGACCATAGTAATCAATCCCGTTTTTCAGTTTTTCTATCACATATTTACCAGCCTCTGTGAGAGAATCTCCAACCTTTCTTCCAGTTATTTCACCATTTTCAATTGCAATAATCTTGGGTTTATTATCTATTAGAGAATGTAATACTATTTCAACATTCTTTCCAAAAAATTCTTTAAGAGCTCTAACAACAATTTTATAACTTTCTAATATTTCTTCATCCATTGTTCAAATATTTTGGTATCAAATTATACAAAAAATTTGAATTTATACAAGATTTTTGAAATAATCTTTAAAAAATTTTATCCTATAACAGCTTTTTCAACAATAAGTTTACCTTCTTTAAATCTAGAAAGGGTAAGATTGTTAGCTTCTTCAAGAAAAAACATACCATGAGTTATGTAGTGTGCAAGCAATTTGCCAACAATAGGACCAAGCATAAAGCCATGTCCTGAATAACCTGTTCCTATATAAAGATTTGGTATAGGAGTTGGTCCAATAATCGGATGTTTATCAGGAGATACAACATAGTAACCAGCCCACTGCCTCATAAGTCTTACCGAAGCAAGCCTTGGCATTAATCTTAATAGTTCATTTGAAAATTTCTCAAGAAATTCATATGTAGCTTCAAGATTATTCTGTGGTGGCTCATTAGTATCAGTTCCTCCTATAATACGACCTCTATAAGTTTGTGTAAAATAAAGAGAACTATCTACAACCATAGGCGAAAGAAATATTTTTAAAGGTTCAGAAACAACAATTTGATGTTTATAATTTTCAATAGGAATTTCGAATCCTAACTTACTTGCCAATCTTTTAGTTTCATTTCCGGTTGCAAATAAAACTGCAGAAACTCCGTATTTATCTTTGCTTGTAATAACAGTCTTTATTTTTCCACCTTGAAGCTCAAAGTCTTTAACTTCTTCATAATCAAAAACTTCCACACTATTGCCCTTTAAAAATAATCTTAAAGAATCAAGAACATCCTGTGGATATGCGGAGCCATCAGTAGGACACCAAGAGGCACCGACAATACCTTCAAGACTTAAATCTGGTACAATTTCTTTAATTTCTTCTTTTGAAATAATTTTACTTGGCACTCCAAAAAGATTTTGAAGTTTTACATGACTTTTATATTCATTAAGTGCTTCTTCACTTCTAAGAAGCCAAAGGTATCCTCCCTGTCTAAAATGAATTGGTAATGGCAAACTTTCTTCCCAATATTGCCAAATTTTTACTGCTTCGCGCATCAAAACAATATGCTCTCTTGTTGTAAATTGTTGCCTAATACCTGTGCCGCATCGACCTGTTGAGCCGGAACCAACATAACTTTTTTCAACAATTGCAATATTCTTAACGCCATTTCTCACAAGATAATAGGCCGTAGAAAGGCCCGTTATTCCACCGCCAACTATTAAAACATCATAGTTTTTCATTTTTGCTCTCCTTTGAAAAAATTCCAAATGGGATTGGTGTTTCAGGCGGACGAATCGATATATTTTCTGGAAATTCCTTATTCAGTTCAAAAAGAATTCGTTGGAGAAGAGGAATGCATGTCTTTCCCTGGCACGGACCAGTCCCAATTTTTAGATGCCTTCTTAGAGATTCTATATCTTTAAAACCTTCATTGTATGCTTCAAGAATATCTTCATAGGTCACATCTTCACATCTACAAATGATTATATCTTTCTTATTCATGGATAACCTCTATATTCCTTACTTCATAAATTAGTTTCTCTTCGTAGAAAGAGACAGTAATAACAGAAGATTGAGTTTCTTTTTCGGCCTTTAATACCTTAGTCACCTTACCGGTTCCCACTTTTTCTCCAAGCCTATTTAACAAATAAACTTCATCGCCTACTTTAGGAATTGGAAGCATTTCATAGGGTATTGAAACCTCATACAAAGTATCAGTTTTTCTAACAAGAAAAAGAGCAAGTCCTGGACACACCATCACGCATTTTCCACACCCAATACAAAGATCATAATTTATCTTTGGTGGATCTTTAATATCATTCATAGAAATTGCTCCTGTAGGGCAAGAGGAAACGCACGGATTACAAGGTATTTCCTGTACGCATTCGCTTATTGCAACTGCATGCTTTGATATCTTATCAACTGTTGGAAAATTATCGATGATATCTTCCTTAGTAAGAAAACCTGTTTTAAGATAATCACTCACTTGTTACCTCCTTAATGCCCTCAATAACCTTTAAAGAAAAAGGACTACTCCTGAGACGATTAAGATCCTTTTGTGTCTCACTTAATTCCTCTTCCACACTAAAACCCAATTTTTTAAGAATTGAAAGCGATGCAACTTTTCCCTCAAGCATTGCAGTTGAGGCTTCTTCGATGCCTGCAACATCTCCTGCAATATACACATTTTGTCTTGATGTTTCCATTTCGCTATTTCTTATTGGGACATACCCTCCAAGAGAGGAGATGTATTTCAGCTCACAACCTGCTTGTGCCAAAAGTTGGTATGAAGGTTGAAGACCTACCGCAAGAAGAACGGCATCAACGTCCATTTCAAATTCTTCTCCTGTTTCTTCAAATCTATCGTTCAATTTCGCAAGGACAACTTTCTCAACTCTTCCATTCCCAATTGCTTTCTTTATGGTTGTTTGCGTATAAATTGGCACACCAAATCTTCTTACCTTTGCCGCATGTACAAAGTACCCTCCAATTTTAGAAGTTGCTTCAATTATTGCTTTCACTTTCATTCCTGCTTGTAATAACTGATATGAAACAATCAAGCCCACATTACCAGCACCCACAACAAGTATATTTTCACCAATCTTAATCCCATAAACGTTCATAAGTGTCTGTGCTGCCCCTGCGCCCATTACATTTGGGAGATCGTTTCCCTCAAATGGAATCATCTTTTCGGAAGCACCTGTTGCGAAAATTACAAATCTTGGATATATCTTTAAAAGCTGATTTTCCTTAAAGGCAAGCAATAGGTTTTCTTCTTTGTAATATGCAAAAACTGTCGAATTAGTGTAATATCTTACTTCCAGATTCTTTAATTCTGAAATGAGTTCTTCAGCAATTTTTATTCCTCGAACTCCTGCACCTTCTTTCTCGGACCCAAAGAATTTATGAGTCTGTTTTATAAGTTGTCCACCTAAATTAGGATTTTGCTCTAAAAGAAGAACATCAATGCCCCTTTTTTTAAGTGTAATCGCAGCATTAAGTCCTGCAGGACCCGAGCCTACAATGAGGACAGTCGGATAAAGCGTTTCAGCATTCTTAAAATGACTATTATCTTTTGGTAATTCTCCAAAACCATTTTGCCTTCTTACAAACATGCCATCTTGTGCAAGTGTTATACATGTTCGTACATTAGGGATACCATTTACTTCCATAAGACATGAAGAACATTTTCCAATAGCACAAAACATACCCCGAGGACGGTGTAACTTTGGGCTCTCTGAAAAAACATAGATACCGTTTCGATAAAGAGCCATTGCAATTGTTTCATCTTGATAAGCTTCTATTGTATTTCCTTCAAATGAAAATTTAACGCTTCCTATCCTTTTAAATTTAAGGATAGGATGATCTCTTATTTCCATCACCCACCACCTTTCAATTCATGCCAAACAAATTATAAAAGAATATTTAATAAATACCAAGATTTCTTAGATCATCTTCGCCCATTCCAAAATAATGACCAATTTCATGGAGTACAACCTTTCTTATCTTTTCTTCAAGTGGAATTTTCTCTAAATTTGCAAAATAAATTATAGGTTGCATAAATATATAAATCCTATCAGGCAAAACCAAACTGTAATTTGCGCCTCTTTTATTTAAGGGAACGCCTACATAAAGCCCAAGAAGTGTTTGAGTAGTAAATTTATGCTCTTCAAGAAAAGTTTGTGTGGGATAATCCAAAATAATAAACTCTAAGTTTTGTATATTTTCTTTAAGTTCTTTCGGTAAATCCGCTAATGTCTCATCAATTACATCTCTAAAAAACTCTAAAATTTCATCCACTTTTACATTATAATGAATTGTGCTTGAGATTAAAAAGATTTACCATTACACCTTAAATATAAATGAGGTAAAACCTTTTGAAACGAAAGTAAAATTTAAACACACAATTTTCACAAATTTTGAAGACGCAAAGGACACCATATTAAATAAACTTTCTTTACATTTCGGAGAAGATAAAATCATTTCAGTAAAATTAAGGTTTGCATTGCAACATAAGATGGTTGCAACATTTATAGATGATGAATTTGTATCTTTTTGCTTTTTCGCTGACAGACCTTTTAGGTTTTCGCTTTTTAAGTTGAAGGAGAAAGAACTTTACTTTTACGATTGTTTCACTTTTGAAAAATTTAGGGGACTCTCTTCTATATATGCCGAAGTAAAATATGTTATTGAAAAATATAGGGAACTCGGATACAATACTGCACACGTAGAAATTGAAGAGAAAAATATTTCTTCACAAAAAGCATTTGCAAAATTAGGCTTTAAAAAGTCTCATATATATTGCTCAATTTCAATTTTTGGGATAAGAATTATCTTTTCAAAAACAATTTCTTGAAAGGGCAAAATCCCGTAATCCCTGTAAGGAAAAGAACAAACCCAACAAAGAAAAGTAGTACCTGCAAAGGATTATGAAACTTAAATACAAAGCCATAAAAATTTGAGTGGGGAAAACCCCCACTCTCATATTTTCCTACAAAATCCGTTATTTCATACCCAACAAAGAATATAAAGACCCCAAGCGCAACTCTTATAATACTCTCAATAGTATTTATATTTCTGTCTCTCATTTTTGAGGTTTTTGAGGAACTGATCTTTCAGGTGCTTTATACGGAAGCGGAACATACTGAACCGATGGTCTCATAGAAGGATTTTGTGGATATAGATCCATTAATTCGTAAATTTCGCGAGGCATTTCAGAGGATACATTTAATCCAATATCCTTTGCTTCTTCAAATGTTATTGGGTAATCATGAGTCCAACGTCCCTCTGTAAGCATTGTTGAAATTCTCTCTGCGTCATCCTCCGATCTTCCATTTGCAAGTAATAATTTTTTCACAAATTCTTTTACTTGAACCATAGCCTTTTTTGAAACATCAGCAAGAATAAGAGTTTCATCATCAATTCTGTCTTTATTTTTCTCTTCTAACACTTTTATAATTGATGCTGCAGGATAGTTACCGATCTGTGGATCAACTGGTCCAAGTACTGCATTTTCGTCCATTACAATCTCATCCGAAGCAAGAGCAAGCATGGTACCACCACTCATAGCATAGTGAGGGATAAAAACAGTTACCTTTCCTTTGTGCCTGACAAGAGCTTGAGCAATCTGTTCCGTAGCAAGCACAAGCCCACCAGGTGTATGAAGAATGATATCAATAGGCATTTCTGGTGGTGTAAGCCTTATTGCTCTCAAAATTGCTTCAGAATCCTCAATACTTATATATCTGCTTATAGGTATTCCAAGTAGGCTCATTGTTTCTTGTCTGTGGATAAGAAGAATGACTCTCGATTTTCTCTTCTGCTCAAATCTCCTTATTAGATCCAGTCTTTGCAATTCGAGGTTTTTCTGTTGAAACGCAGGAGAAAGAATAGAGATAATGATAAAAATCCAGAAAAGCCAACTCAAAATTGCACTTGCAGTATCTAATCCGCTCATTGTTTCCTCCTTATGTAAAAAAATTTTTCTTATTTAATTATAACACACACTCCTTTAAAATAAAATAATTTTCATAAAAATTTGTTTCATTTGGCAACGAACGATACAAAATTGACATACGAAAATTTTTTCGTATAATTTAATGTATGGAGAAAATTATTGCACACATAGACATGGATGCGTTTTTCGCATCAATTGAGCAAGCAAGAAGACCATGGCTTAAAGGGAAACCAATAGGAATAACAAATCACCCTGATGGAAGATCGGTTATTGCAACAGCTTCATATGAAGCACGTACCTATGGCATTAAATCGGGAATGCCCGTTAAAGAAGCACTAAAATTATTTCCTAATCTTATTTTAGTAAAAGGAGATATGAACTTATATGAAAAAATTTCCGATGAAATTTACGAAATCCTTATAAGATATGCACCAACTGTTGAAAGATTCTCAATTGACGAAGCGTTCTTAGATCTTACATATAAGGTAAAAGATTATGAGGAAGCAAGAGTTATTGGATTAGAGATCAAAAAGGAAATTTTCGATAAATTTTCGCTTCCATCAACCATAGGCATAAGTTATAACAAGCTCATTGCAAAAATTGCATCAAAAGAAGCAAAACCAAATGGCCTACTTGTTATTACAAAAGAGGAGGCTGATACTTTTCTTAGAAAACTTCAAGTATCAAAAATACCTGGTGTAGGTAAAAAAATAGAAGAAGTTTTAAAGAAGAAATTCAATGTAGAAACCATAGAACAGCTACAGAAAATCGGAATCAACGAACTTATTAAAGTTTTCCACACTTATGGTGTTTTTATCTATAATGCAGCACATGGCATAGATAATTCTGAAGTTGTAGCAGAGTTCGAAAAAGAGGAAGAAAAATCTATAGGTAATTCAACAACTCTAGATTTTGACACAGACGACATCGAAGTTATAAAAGGAGTTTTAAGAAGATTATCTTCCAACATTTGCTATAGGCTAAGATTAAAAAGTTTACTTGCCAAGAGAATCACTCTTACAATAAGATATGAGGATTTTTCAACATTTTCTCATAGTAAAAACATCGAAAAAACAAACCTTGATTCTCAAATTTATCAGGAAGTATTAAAATTGTTTTTCGAAATTTACAGTGGACAAAAGGTTCGTCTTCTTGGAGTTTCAGCAACACATTTGAATCATATACCTTACACACTTTTTAACCACAATGAAGAAAAAAATGAAAAGTTATTAACTGCCATTGATAAAGTAAGAAATAAAATAGGCAACGAAAGTATAAGCTATGCAAACAGCGTGAATTTAAAGTTTAGACTTGCAAATAAAAAAATCAGCGGAGGTAATTCCTCCGCTTTATAAATCTACAATTCAAGTTTTTAGTGCGTAAGAAGAGTTATGAGAATTCCCGCAACTACTGCAGTGCCAATAACACCTGATACATTGGGCCCCATTGCATGCATAAGTAAAAAGTTTCCAGGGTTTTCCTCTTGGCCAACTTTTTGAGAAACCCTTGCAGACATAGGCACAGCAGACACACCAGCAGAACCAATAAGAGGATTGACCTTTCCGCCTGTAAAAATGTAAAATAATTTTCCTATAAGGAGTCCTCCAACTGTCCCTCCACCAAATGCTACTACTCCGAGAACTATAATTTCAACTGTTTTTAAGGTTAGGAATGTATCTCCTTTCATTGTAGAACCAACTGTGGTTGCAAGAAAAATAGTTGCAATATTAATCAATTCATTCGCAGCTGTATGCGTAAGCCTTTCAACAACACCAGATTCCCTAAAAATGTTTCCAAGCATCAACGCACCGATAAGAGGAACAATTGGTGGAAACAAAAGACCTACAAGAATTGTTACAACTATGGGGAAAATTATTTTTTCCAATCTTGAAACAGGACGAAGTTGTTCCATTACGACACTTCTCTCTTTCTTAGTAGTAAGAAGTCTCATTATCGGTGGTTGAATGATCGGAACCATAGACATATATGTATAAGCAGCTACAGCAATTGGACCTAACAAATGGGGTGCAAGTTTTACTGTAGTATAAATTGCAGTAGGTCCATCAGCACCACCTATAATACCAATTGATGCAGCTTCTTTTATATTAAACCCAAGAAGAAGCGAAAAAAGTAATGCAATAAAAATACCAAATTGTGCACCTGCCCCCATAAGCATTGTCCACGGATTTGCAATAAGCGGACCAAAATCTGTCATTGCACCAATGCCCATAAAAATAATTATTGGAAGAAGTTCAGTCTCAACAAGTGATTTATAGATAATATAGAAGAAACCATTTGGAGGATCAGCAATGCCCGAAAGCGGCAGATTAGCAAGAAGTACTCCAAAGCCAATCGGAAGCATTAAAAGTGGCTCTGCGTCCTTAAAAATTGCAAGGTAGATTAGTATAATTGCAATAACAATCATTATTATTTCTTTTATTGTTAATGCAGCAAAACCCGAAAGAGATAATATGTTTAAAAGTCCACCCATATCTACCTCACTATCTTTAAAAGTCTCTTATTTGTGTTTACACTATCCCCAGGTTTTACATAAACTCCCGCTACTCTCCCATCAAAACCTGCAAAAATTTCATTCTCCATCTTCATTGCTTCGATTGTAAGAAGTACATCGCCTTTTTTAATGGTATCTCCTTGCTTAACCATCACTTTTAAGATTTTTCCTGGAAGTGGTGCTAAAACATACTCTGCATTATTTTCCACTACCTCATGATTCGTTTCTTCTTTTATATCTTCAGGCTCTTTTGAATTTGTTTCCTTAATGGCTTCCTTTGGATGTGTCTTATCCACTCCTTTATATTCCTTATAAACCTTTTGTACATTCTCTTTAATAACTTCTTCTATTTCAACTTCATAAACTTCAGAGTCTATTCTTATCTTGTAAACCTTACCCATTTTTCCACCTCTTCTCCTTTATTGATTTAATATAATTAGGCGTTGTCCTTAAAACTCTTACTTCAGATGCTTCTCCTTTTTCGTTAAAATATTTTGCAAGAGCAATACTCAAAGCAACCATCTTTTTAGATGTTAACTCCCTGTAGGTTTCTCCGAAAACACCTTTTACTTCCTCCTGAGAACTTTTAATATCTTCTTTTGCACTTAGTTTCAGAAACTTAAAAAGATATATAACTAAAGCCAATAAAAATAAAATAAACATCGTAATAGTCATTCCATATAATCCAATCATGAATCCTTCTATTATTTGTGAATTCATAAGCCCTCCTACAGAGGAATGTTTCCATGCTTCTTAGGAACTGAGTCTTCGTGTTTACTCCTCAAGAAGTCAAGCATATAGGAAATGATTTTTCTCGTATCTTTTGGATTGATTACATCATCTATATAACCACGTTCTGCTGCAAGATATGGATTTGAAAATTGCTCTCTATATTCCTCAATTTTCTTCTTTCTGATCTCTTCTTTATTTTCTGCTGTTTCAATTTCCTTTGCAAAAATAATATTTGCGGCTCCTTCTGCACCCATTACTGCAATTTCTGCTTGGGGAAATGCAAATACAGCATCTGCCCCAAGATGTCTTGAGCACATTGCAATATATGCACCACCATAAGCCTTTCTCATGACGATCGTTATCTTTGGAACTGTTGCTTCCGAATACGCATACAGAATTTTTGCACCATGTCTTATAACCCCACCGTGTTCTTGTGCTGTCCCTGGCATATAACCAGGGGTATCGACAAATGTAACAAGTGGGATATTAAAAGCATCACAAAATCGAACAAATCGTGCAATTTTATCGGATGAATTTATATCAAGAACTCCCGCAAGATATGCTGGTTGATTTGCAACAATTCCCACAGTTCTTCCATTAATTCTTGCGAATCCAACGACTGCATTCCGGGCAAAATCTTCGTGAACTTCAAAAAAAGTATTTTCATCAACAACCTCGTTTATTACTTCTTTTACATCAAATGATAAATTTGGTTCATCTGGCACAATTTCAAGAAGCAATGGAGTTTCACGGTTTGGTGAATCAGGTGTTGCAATCTTAGGTGGATCTTGGAGATAATTATCAGGGAGATATGAAAGAAGAGTTTTAGCAATATTTATTGCATCCTCATCATTTTTTGCAAGAAAATGAGCAACACCACTCTTCTCATTATGAACAACGCCACCACCCAACTGTTCATGAGTTACTTTTTCGCCAGTTACTGCCTCAACTACGTTAGGACCTGTTATGTACATCGTTGCTTGCTCGGTCATTATGATAAAATCCATCAAGGCAGGAGAATATACTGCACCACCTGCAGTTGGTCCTAACTGCAAAGAGATTTGGGGTATTACACCGGATGCCCTAACATTTCTTAAAAAGATCTCACCATAACCTCTTAAAGAATCGACACCTTCTTGTATTCTTGCTCCACCAGAGTCGTTCATTGCAACAAAAGGAATACCAAGTTTCATCGCAAGTTCTTGCATTTTAACGATCTTAAGCGCATGCATCTCCCCAAGAGATCCACCAAGAGAGGTGAAATCCTGAGAATAAAGTGCAACTCTTCTCCCATCTATCAATCCAATTCCTGTTACAACACCATCTGCAGGAATAATTTTTTTGTCTAGGCCGAAATAGGTTGAACGAGTTTTTACAAATGGGTCAAATTCCTCAAAAGTGCCAAGATTGATAAGCAAATCAATTCGCTCACGTGCAGTCAGCTTACCTTTTTGATGTTGCTTTTCAGCAGCTTGAGGATCCAAATTTTTAGTTTTACTCTTCTTTTCCTCAAGTTGTTTTAATTTGTCTTCAATAGACATATCTACCTTCATATATTTTTGAAAAAATAAATTGAAATTATAACAAATTTTAAATGAAAATCAATAAGAAATGTTAAATTTCTAACAAATTTTTTAAAAATTACTTATAGAAGTTAAGAACAGTTCCACTAAATATTCTCTCAACCTTGTCCCTTGTTTTTAAAATTAGTTCACCATAAATCCCCACACCTTCAACAATTCCTCTATAAATATTATTAGACTCTAATTCAATCTCATCATTTAAAAAGATAAGATTTTCGTTATATTCGTTAACAAAATTTTTAAAGCCGTTTCTTAAAAATTCATTAATCAAATTTTCTTCTTCATCCAAAATTTCATAAAACAAGTGTAATTCGTTAACTTCACTAAAGTCTGACAAACGTGCAGAAATCTTTTTAAATTCTTCCGAAACTTTATTAGAAACATTTATTCCAATCCCTGCATAAACATAATCACTTTTCTCAATGAGAATCCCGCCAAGTTTCTTTCTTCCTACAACTATATCATTTGGCCACTTTACCTTAACACTATTTACATATCGCTTAAGAACTCTTATTATAGGAATTGAAAGGAACGTAGAAAAACCAAGAATCTGTTCCAAAGACAATACCTCGGTAAAATACAAACCACCAAAATTAGAATTCCAACTTCTTCCGTATTGTCCTCGTCCAAAACGTTGTATATTTGATTGCAAAACAAAAGGTGGATTAAAGAAATTTTTTAATTTCTTAGCAAGATCCATGGTTGAGTCGCATTCAAAAACTGTTATTATTTCGTTGAAGTATTTCATATAAAATTATATTTGATTATTGGAATTTTTTGATATCATTAATATATGGAGAACGTTAAACTAAAAGTTGCAGTAATCATTGCAAGTGATACAAGAAGCTCCGGCGTAAACAAAGATGAAACAATTCCGATGTTAAAGAAATTCATTGAAGAGTCTAACTGGGTTTTGATAGATGCATCTATTGTCCCAGATGAAAGAGAACTTCTAAAAGAAAAAATGATCTTCTACGCAGATATTCTAAAAGTTGATTTAATTCTTACAAGTGGAGGAACAGGCCCATCAAAAAGAGATGTCACACCAGAGGCAACAAGAGATGTTATACAAAAAGAATTACCAGGTTTTTCTGAAGCAATTAGAATGGAAAGCTTTAAGACAGTAAAAACTGCTATTCTTTCAAGAGGTATCTCAGGGATTAGAAATGATACATTAATTATTAATCTCCCGGGAAATCCAAAAGGTGCAATAGATTCGCTAACAGTAATAAAAGAAGCGATACCTCATTGCATAGAGATAATGCAGGGAAAAGGAGGGTCGAATGGACACGATTCTAAGTGAACTTTCAAAGGTTGAAGGAGTAAGAGGCGTTGCAGTTGTAAGTACTGATGGATTAATAGTGGAAGCAAACCTACCACAAGATCTTGATCCAGATGCAGTTGCTGGTATGTGTGCAACAAGTTTTAGAAACAGTGTAACCACAGCAAAGGTCCTTGGTTCAGGAAAAGTAAAACATGTACTTATTGAAACAGATACAGACTTTATCATTTTTTCATCGCTTGGAAATGGATTCCTTGCAGTTGTTTCAAGTAGAAAAGTAAATCTCGGATATTTAAGGATAAAAATTGACAAGGCAGTGAAAGAAATCAAAGAGAAAATGTTAGAGGAGTAAAAAACCTTCATACTTTTTTCACAATTTATGCTTAAAATTAATTTGTTGGAGGTGAATTATGGAAGAATTTGAGCATCACGAAAGAAAAGGTTGGATAGTCTATCTTGTTGTAGGTATTATTATCGGAAGTATTTTGGGTGGCATCTTTGGAACGTTTATCGTGTTTAAAAACCCAACCATTTTCCCTTGGATCCTGAGCCAAACACCACAAACTCAAATTGGTACAAATCAAACACAAGTTCAAGTACCCACCAATCTCATTGATATACAAAACCAAGTAGAAGAAGTTGCTAACAAAGTTTCACCTGCTGTTGTGAGGATTGTCTCTACAACCCAAGTCATATCTCCATTTTTCCTACAGGTTATTCCACAGGAAGGATTGGGCTCTGGTGTAATAATAAGAGAAGATGGTTTAATATTAACAAATAATCATGTTATTGCAGATGCTACAAAAATCGAAGTAACATTAAGTAATGGCAAAACTTATAAAGGTGAAGTTTTAGGAGCAGATCCAATTTCAGATCTTGCCCTTGTAAAAATTAATGCAACAAACCTTCCGACAGCTCCGTTAGGTGATTCATCAAAAGTTAAAGTTGGTGAGTTTGTAGTAGCAATAGGGAATCCTTATGGTCTTGACCATACTGTAACTTTTGGAGTTATTTCTGCTGTAGAAAGAAACATAGATACGGGCAACAACACAATGTATGGAGTAATCCAAACTGACGCTGCCATTAATCCAGGTAATAGCGGTGGACCCTTAGTGAACCTCAAAGGAGAAGTTATAGGAATCAATACGATGATCTATCAGAATGCACAAGGTCTTGGATTTGCAGTATCTTCAAATACAGCAAAGAAAGTTATAGATAGTATATTAAAGACGGGGAAAGTAAGATGGCCGTATCTTGGCATACAAGTTACAACAATGACACAAGAAATTGCAAACTCATATAATATCGCTTATACTGAGGGAGCGTTTGTTGTCGATGTAGTAGTTGGCAGTCCTGCATATATGGGAGGAATTAGAAAATATGATGTAATTACGGCAGTAAACGGAAAAGCAATTAAAACAGCAGATGACCTAATTTCAACAATAAGAAATTACTCGCCAAACGACAGGGTAACAATAACAGTTTCGAGAAATGGTAAAATGATGGACCTTCAGGTTGTGCTTGGCTCAAAGTAGTTAATCTTTAGGGTTTACATTTACAATACTTGGGGCAGGAAAAACTCTTGCCCCAATAATTTTTTTACGAAAGGCATCTGTAAAAAGCTTGTAAAGATCTTGGGGATAAGTTTGCGTCCTTATACTTAGTTCATATACTTTAGAACCCTCACTAAATTTTTCAACCGGACCATAAATTTTTGCATCACTCAAGTCATTCATAAATATCGGTTGAATATTTTTTGTGCTCAATTTAAATTCGTAAAGAAAAACAAAAGGAGGATAACCTAACTCTTTTCTAAACGATAACTCAACCATCAGAAAGTTGAATTCGTTATCCTTTTTAAAGTTTTCAATTATATAATTCTCCTTCTCATAGGTCTCAACGAAAATGTCATTGGGATAGATTTCAAATGCTCCTTGCCTTAGGTACTTGAATGCCTCAAAAGTAGTATAAATTTCGCTTCCATTAAGAAATGTATCCGCACTTACAAAAGCTAAAAGACCTACATTTTTAAAGTTCAAATGAGAAAAGATTGCCTCAGTTCCAAGAAAAATGGTCTTTTCAAAATTCTTTGAATCATAAATTATTTCACTTCCACCTTCAATAATAACAAGATTTGTATTTCTGAAAACATTTTTAAGAGAGTTAGATAATTTCTGGATACCATAACCTAAATAAAGAATCGACAAACTTCCACAGCGAGGACATTTTTCTATTGGCTGTTCTGTATGCCCACAAATAGGACAAATAAGCAAATTCACTTCTTTATCAAAATATAAAGTACTCCCGCAAACAGGACATCTATGAACATACCCACACTCACCACATACAATAAAAGTTGAATACGGTTTTCTGTTTAGAACAATTGCGACATTTTTATTTGAATCTAATGCCTTCCTAATTTTGCTTTCAAGGTAAGAAGAGATTGGAGATAGAGCGTCGGATTTTGGCTCTCTTCTCATATCAATGATCCTTTTATTTTGGTTTTTTAAATCTTTTATATTAGAAAGTTCAAAACCCTTTTCTTTTTGAAAATAATAAATTACATCGTCCAACGAATAAGTGGAAAAAATAAGTGATACATTTTCATATTCACTTTTCTTGTATGCAACAATTCTTGTATCAAAAGGAAGATATTCATGCGGTAAATGATATTTAGAGGATGCATCTTCTACAATAATAAATTGCAGATTCGGAATGTCCACAAACAGTGAAAATGGAGTAGATATAATTATGCGTTTGCCTAATTTTAACTGCCTTCTAATTTCGCTTTTTTCCTTACCTATGTTCCCAAATACAATTCCTGGGAAAAAGCTTTCATAAAGTTCACTTAGTGTTTTAATAAGCGCAATTTCGTTAGCAACCACAAGTACAGTTCCTTTTTCTTTCAATGCACTTTTAAAAATATTTGATATGTATAATACCCTCTCCTTTAAACTCCCTCCGTTTACAATTAACCTTTTATTTTCATCTTTTACTGCTAATTCCGGTATTTCTTCCTCAATTTCTTTAATAACGCCTTCTTTTAAAAGCATTTCTATAATTTCTAATCCGTTTCTTATTTTGTATATTGCGTCTCTATATGGCAAGGCTCTATTTTTCTTTATTCTAATAAGAACTTCCTTAATAGATTTAGCTATTCCTTTTTTGTGTACCATTTCTTCAAAAAGTTTCTCATTATTGATTGAAAGCAACTTATTAGACGGATACGGCGGCTTATATTGAATGTTGATCAGTTTTTTAATCTCAATTTCCCTCAAAAATCGCTTTAAATATTCAATTTTTGTTTTAGATTTATTCCTTAAACTATATAAAGAAATAGGAAAATTCTCAAATATTATATTTGCGATATTCTTTTGATCTTCTGATTTTAAGGAATTTTTAAAATCGGCAAATGATTCTGTATCAACTACACTAACAATTGGAATCAATTCGCCTTCTGCATATGTCCCGTAAACTTTGTTTATGAGTGAATGTATTGAGATAAGAAAAGACTCAGAAACAAAATACAAAAGTTTTGCAATTTCCTTTGAAAAAAGATTTTTTTCTACAACAGAAATTACACTTTTTATTTGATCCTTAGACAAATTTTCAGGAATTTTATCGACAATTTTTAAAACATAAGCAAGTTTAGGCCTATTATTCTTTCCAAGAGGAACAAGAACTCGAGATCCTACTTCAATATCTAAAAAATCGGGGGCTTCATAGAAGAGCACATCAAATGGAAAGTACGCATCTTCTATTGCAACCCCCGCAAACTTACTCATTATATCTTCAATTCAGTTTTTATTGCATCTACTAAATCTGTTCTCTCCCAGGTAAATTCTGGCTCTTCACGACCAAAATGCCCGTAGGAAGCAGTTTTCTGGTATATGGGACGTCTGAGATCAAGATGTTTTATAATTCCGAGAGGAGAAAGATCCACAAGTTTAAGGAGGACTCTTTCAAGCTCAGAATCTGGAACAATACCTGTGCCAAAGGTGTCAACCATAAATGATACAGGTTGTGTTTCTCCAATGACATATGCCACTTGAATGAGACACTCTTTTGCAATACCTGCCTTAACTATATTCTTTGCAAGATAACGCATCATATATGTTGCAGACCTATCGACTTTTGTTGGATCTTTACCTGAGAATGCACCACCACCATGAGGAGCAAGGCCACCATAGGTATCCACCTCAAGTTTTCTTCCAGTCATACCTGTATCAGATTGAGGGCCACCTACAACGAATTTCCCAGTCGGATTAATGTGAAACCTTGTATTAGGTGTAAGAAGATGCGAAGGGATTACTTGCTTTGCAATATTCTCGATAATGAGTTGTCTTGCTTCATCGCTCATTTCATCTGTTCTAGGATCAAGTAGTTCCTCTGTATGCTGAGTTGAAATCACAACATCTGTAACTTCAATTGCTTTTCCTTCCTCATATCTGAGAGTAACCTGCGCTTTTCCATCAGGTCCAAGGAATGGTGCAAGGTTCTTCGGTTCACCAGATTTCCTAACTGAAGCAAGTTTTTGGGTTAACCCATGGGCAAGAACTATTGGGAGAGGCATAAGTTGAGGTGTTTCGTCAATAGCATAACCATACATAATTCCCTGATCACCTGCACCACCTTTATCCACTCCCCTTGCAATATCAGGAGATTGCCTTCCCACTGCATTTAATACTGCACAAGTTCTATAATCAAAACCATACTTTGGGGAAGTATAACCAACTTCTTTTACAGTCTGTCGAGTAATCTCAGAAATATCAACCCATGCACTTGTTGTAATTTCTCCACCTACAATTATAAGACCATGCGTTACATAGGTCTCACAAGCAACACGACCACTTGGATCTTGTTTTATAATCTCATCTAAAATTTTATCAGAAATTTGATCTGCCAGTTTGTCTGGATGACCTTCAGCAACTGACTCTGTTGTCACAAATCTCTTTTTCTCGTTTCTAACCATCTTAACCTCCTAATTAAAATTTGAATATTTTAGAAAAAACAAACTCTGCTATGCTTTCCTTATCGCCTTCAAACTCACTTATTGAGCCTGCTCTATCTATCAAAAGGATTTTTCCTGTATCGCTTCCAATATTTTCAGGCAAATTTGCAACTATATAATCAAGATTTTTTTCTTCTAACTTCTTTTTAGCATTCTCAATAAGATTATCTGTTTGAAGTGCAAATCCTACAAATATTTTGTTATCTTTATATTTTGAGGCTTCCTTGAGGACATCAACAGTTGCAATAAGTTCTAATGTAAGATTGTTGAATTTCGGAAGTTTATTAGGCTTCGACTCTTTTGGTTTGTAATCAGATGGTGCTGCCGCCATTACAAACAAATCGCAATTTCTTACTTCGTTACCAACCGCATTGTAGAGATCTTCTGTTGTATCGACTCTTACAATTTTCATTCCGAAAGGCAATTTCTGAGAAGTATGTGCAACAATTAGCGTGACATCTGCACCTAATCTTCTTGCCACTTTTGCAAAGGCGATACCCATTTTTCCAGACGAACCATTAGTTATAAATCTAACTGGATCAATATATTCTCTCGTTGAGCCACTTGTTACGAGCACCTTTAATCCCTGTAATTTCTTAGGCGATAGTTCAACAAGAATCTCTTCAAAAATTTCGTCTGGTTCTTTAAGGCGACCTTTACCTTTTTCAAGATCTGCTAAAAAACCTTCATCTGGCTCTAAAATTTTATAACCAAATGTTTTAAGTATCTCAATGTTCTTCTGAGTTGCAGGATGTAGAAGCATGTTTTCGTTCATAGAAGGAGCAATAAGAGTAGGTTTTCTTGAGGCAAGAAGCGTTGTCAAAAGTAAACTATCTGAAATTCCTGAGGCAACTTTTGAAATAAAATCAGCAGTTGCAGGAACAACAACAATTAGATCCGCCCACCTTGATAGCACAAGATGTATTGATGATCCATTAATAACAGAAAATTGATCATTATCTGTATATACTTCTTCTGCGCCGAGCGAAAGAAAAGAAAAAGGAGTAACAAATTTCTCTCCGCCCCTTGTAATAACTACCTTAACCTTTATACCTTTCTTTACAAGGAGCCTTAAAACCTCAAGAGATTTGTATGCTGCAACCCCACCAGTTACAGCAAGAAGTACTTTATTCTCTATTTTCCTTCTCCTTATTCAAAAGATATTCTTGGACCTTGTAAATAAAGTCAGCCGCATAAAACGGATTGTAAACGGTTGGATTTAACTTATATAACTTTTGCCCTTCTTCAATAAGCACTTGTATTAGCCTGTATTTGTTATCAATAACTTCCTTCAAAAGCTTCATATAAATTTCTGAATCTTGCATGCCTCACCTCTCTAAACTAAATATCTACCTAAATTTATTTTATGGCATAAAATTATTTTATCAAAAATAAAAATATAGTCAATTTGCTTTAAAACAAAATTTACTTATAATCTAAGGAAATGAAAAATGAGATGGAAATAAAAAGCTTAGGAAATGATTTATATTTTTCAATTATCATTCCCGCTCATAACGAAGAGGATTACATATACGAAACCTTAAGCAAATTAGAAAATCTGAACTATCCAAAAGATAAGTTTGAAGTAATTGTAGTTGAAAATGGTTCGAAAGATAAAACAAATGAAATAATTGATGATTTTAAAAAAACAACCAAACTTGATATGCAGGTTGCAAAACTCGAAAAGAATGGAGTCTCAGCTGCAAAAAATTTTGGTGCACGTTTGATAAATTCAAATACTCAATGGCTGATCTTTCTTGATGCTGATACACATCTTGAAAAAGATTTTCTAAAAGAATTGAACGAATTGATTACAAAAATGAGAGATGTTGTAATAATAGCAACCTCTCTTAGACCATTAAATGATTCATTTAAAGCAAGAGCATGGTTTAATTTCTATAACTTTGGACGATGGGTAAGCCAAAGTTCAATGTCTATACAAATAGTGAGAAAAGATATATTCAAAAAAATAAAATTCGACGAGTCATTGACGTTTAACGAAGATTTAACTCTCATAAAGAAGGCAAAAAAGTTTGGTAAGTTTTACTATTTTTGGACTGATAAGGTATACACATCTACACGTAGATTTGATAAGGTAGGCTATATGAAACAATTTATAATTTGGGTTTGGTGGAACATTATTCCAGAAAGAAGGAAAATAAAATACCCCGTAATAAGATAATTACGGCAAATAATCTAAAGGATTTACAGGTGTTGACTTTCCAGTTATTGGATCAATCTTGTAAATTGAAAAATGCAGGTGTGGACCCGTTGACCAACCTGTGTTATCAGAATAAGCAATAATTTGCCCTTGTTTAACTTCTTCACCTTCTTTTACAACGAAACTCTTCAAATGTGCATAAAGGGTCGAGAAGTTCTGTCCATGAGATATTATTACAACATTTCCGTATCCTTCAAGCCACTTCGTTGCTATAACAGTTCCCGATGCTGCGGCTTTAATTGGCGTACCTGTGGGAATCCCTATGTCAATACCGTCGTGCAATCTCCATATATGAAGAATTGGATGAAACCTCATTCCAAACTCTGATGTTATTGGACCTTTTGCAGGCCAAATAAAAGTACCAGAATAAATACCTTTCTTCCTCTGCTCTTCTATTAGTTTCTGAATTAGTTCTTCTTCCTTTTTGATTTCTTCTTCAAGTTCGCTCTGTTTATACAAAAGATATGTCTTCTTTTCCTTGAGCGTTGTAAGAAGCCTATTTTTCATATCAATTTCTTGAAGTAGTATGTTCTCTTGTTCCTGCTTCTCCTTTAACACTGCTTCATATTCTTTTTCTGCTTTTGACAGATCGCTTTTAAATTTCTCAAGTTGAAGCTTGTCTTTTTCTGCTTGTTCCATCAACTTTCTGGTATAATCAGAAATATAACTTATGTATGTGATTCTTTTGTAAACAGATTCAGGATCACTTCCTTCATACAGAAGTTCAACAGGAGAAATTGCAGTAAGTTTATATGAAAGATTTATTGCCTCTTCGAGATCCTTTTGCCTTTTTGAAATTTCCGCTTCTTTATCTTTTATTTCCTGTTCTTTTACTTTAATTTGTGTGTTAAGATCATCGATTTTTATCTGAGTTTTCTTTATTTCTTCTTCAAGATATGAAACCTCACTTGAAAGATTATTGACCAATGCATTAATCTCTCTTGTAGATTGATCAATACTTACGATATTCTTCTTAATCTGTTCAAGTTGAGCCTTATACTGAGCAAGTTTTTTTTGCTCCTCTTCGAGGCCAGATTTAACGACAGTAACATTAAAAAGCAAAGTTAATATAGAAACTAAAACTAACAACTTAGCACCAATTTTTTTAAAATGAAATATCCTCGCTTCATTTAACATTTCTAAACCTCAAAATAGATATAATGCTTCCTATAAGCGAAGAAACTATTGAAAAGATAAGTAATACAAAAAGCAACATATTAAAGTTAATATTTCCCGAAATAGTTGCGTAAGGTATTATCCCCTGAACAATCCCTGAGCTTAATTCATTAACTTTCTCTATCAAATAATACGATATACCCCAAGCAACCAAATTAAGGAAGACAACGATTAGCAAGAAAGGAAGAAAAGTAAATACCGCATCTGCTCCTATAAGCTTTAGCACTCTTATATCATTTCTTCTATAATCAAGTAAAAGTGTTGTTGTATTCTGAACCGTAAATATAAATTCAACAAGGACTGCAAGCATCACAGATGTAAAAATGAGATAAATTACATTAATAAGATTGTTTATTTTATTTGCGGTATCTTGAGAAAACACAACAACATCAACAGTTTGCAAATCTTTAATAATATCTGTAATTCTTTTTCCGAGACTTATATCATTTAATTCAACTGTTGCAGAATAAGGAAGAGGATTTTTACCTAAACTTGTCAAAATACCCTGATACTGAGGAAAAATTTTTATAAACTCTTCTTTTGCTTGATCTGGTGTTGTTAGAGTGACACTTTTTACCCCATCAATTGCGTTTATCGTTGAAATAGTTGACTCAACATCAGCTCCATTTAAATTCTGTTTAAAGAATACAACAATTCTCACCTTTTCCTTCAATGTGAGAGAGCTCTGAAAGAGTTTTTTACCAATTATATAAGTTGATCCAAGCGCAACCATACCAACTAAAAGTGAGATAATCGTTACAATAGCAATTTTTTTAGTTTCCTTCAAAACCAATAATGTATGTCTCAATATATAAAATAGCCTATACATATTCCTTTCCGACTATCCTTCCTTTTTTAATTTTAATAATTCCTTTTGGCTTATTGCCAAATTCAATTAAATGGTGTGTCGACATTATAACGGTCGTTCCTCTCTCATTTAAAACTTCAACAAAATTTAGAACTGCCTTTGCTGTGTCTACATCAAGATTGCCTGTGGGTTCATCCAGTAATAAAACATTCGGCTCAACAATCAAAGCTCTTGCGATAGAAACTCTCTGTTTTTCTCCATAAGACAATTCCTTCACTAGTTTATACATCTTTTCTCTGAGTTTAACTTCACTTAAAACAGTTTCAACTTTGTTATGAATGTCTTTGAAACTTATCCCTCTAAACTGCATTGGCAAGGATACATTGTCAAAAACAGTTCTATCATCAATTAAAGTTAAATCTTGAAAGGCAAAGCTAATTTTTCTTCTCAAGTCTGTTTTGTTATATTTTCTAATATCAATACTTTCAAAAGTTACAAGCCCTTCGGTTGGCTCTTCATCGCCTCTTATTATCTTTAAAAGTGTAGTCTTACCTGCCCCCGACTCTCCCATAAGGATAACAAAATCACCTTTATTAAACTTTAAATTTACTTTATCAAGTGCAACTGCTCCATTTGGGTAAATCTTAGAGACATTCTTTAACTCTATCATAACCTCTCCTTGGGAGACTTAAAGCCCTGCCCAATGATTTCAGATGCGTCTCCAACAATCGTAAATGACTCTGGATCTGTTTCGACAACAATCCTCTTTACTTTCATAACTTCTGTATGTAGCACTGCAACTAAGAGAAGATCTCTTAGTTGTTTAGTATAACCGCCTTTCACTTCAAACTCGGTAACACCTCTTCCAATTTCCTCAAATATTCTCTTTTTAATATCCTCGCCTTTTCTTGTGATTATAAACAAAACTTTATAAGATAAAAATCCTTCTTGTGCAAGATCAATTGCATAGTTAGAAATAAGTTCAGCAATTATAGAATAAAGCGGAACATTAATGTCCTTAAAAACAAAACCCGACGCTACAATTATAACAACATCAACAACCATCAAGGCCTGACCAAAAGGAAGACCAGTAAAATCATAAATAAGTTGTGCAAGAAGGTCAGTACCACCGGTAGAGGCATAGAATCTAAAAACAATACCAATGCCTGCACCCATAATAAAACCACCGTAAAGAGCAGCAAGCATTGGGTCAGTTGTAAATGAGGGCAAGTATGGTGCAAGAATATCAATTAAGATAGAAGAAAGGATTGTTCCAAGAATAGTCCCAAAGAAGAATTTTAAACCAATCCTTCGAAGACCTAAAATTAAAAGGGGAATATTCATTAAAACAACAGTTATACCAACCTTTAAAAATGGTAAATAGTGGTTTAAGATGATTGCAATACCTATGAAACCACCAGGAGCAATGTGATTCGGTTGAATAAAAACGTCAATTGCAATGGCATATATAAGCGAACCTACAAAAATTCCAGTAGCTTCTTTTAGAATTTGAAGAATTTTATTTCTTGGACTTAAGGTAAGCCCAGATAAACTCATCAAGTTCTCCTTCTAACACTTCATCCACATTTCCTATTTCAACCCCAGTTCTGTGATCCTTTACAAGTTTATAAGGTTGAAGAACATATGAGCGGATTTCGTTTCCCCATTCAATCGAGCGAAAGGCCCCCTTTAAACCCTTTAAAGTTTCTTCTTGTTTCTTCTTTTCAAGAACCATCAATCTTGACTTAAGAATTTTCATTGCCATTGCCTTATTCTGAGACTGAGATCTTTCATCCTGACATGTTGCAGTGATTCCGGTGGGGATATGTGTAATTCTTACCGCTGTTTCAACTTTTTGGACGTTTTGCCCTCCATGACCGCTTGCTCTAAAAATTTCTATCTTCAAATCCTTTTCATCTATTTCTATGTCCTCAACTTCCCCAAGATCAGGCAAAACCTCAACAAGCGCAAATGAAGTATGTCGTCTCCTATTGGCATCAAACGGAGAAATCCTCACAAGTCTGTGCACACCAGATTCACCTTTGAGAAGACCATATGCAAACTCGCCTTTAACATAAACAGTAGCGCTCTTAATACCTGCTTCTTCTCCTACAGTTTGATCAATTATTTTTGCCTCAAAACCTTTTTTTTCAAAGAATCTCAAGTACATTTTTAGGAGCATTGAAGTCCAATCCTGCGCATCAACTCCGCCTGCACCAGATGAAAATGAAACAAAAGCATTCAAATCATCATATGGCTCACTAAGGAACCTCTCTATTTCAAATTCTCTTACAAGCTTGTTTGCATTTTCAAGAACTTCCAGAGCTTCCTTATCAAGATTTTCTTCTGATTCTTCATACAGTTCAAGTAAAGTTTGCAAGTCGTTTTTTAGAGTTTCAAGTTCTCTGAATTTTGATATTTCTTTTTTTGTCATAGACAAAAGTTTCAACGTTTCTTTAGAGTCTGGACTTTTCCAAAAATCTTTATCTAAGGTCCTATTTTCTAATGTTTTTACGGTCTCTTCATGCTCTTTAAGCCACTCAGGATCGAGGAGAGTTTCAATTTTTTCAATTGTCTCCAGTATTTGTCTTTTTGTTTCGTCAGTTATCATCTCTTCTTCTTTTTATCAACTTTATCGTTTTTGGTTTTATTCTCTTCCTTTGGAGCAAGTTCAACTCGGTAAAGCATAAAGACAGTATCGTATTTTATTCTATCAAGCATTGCGTCAAAAAGTGCCCTACTTTCAATTTGGTATTCAAGAAGAGGATCCTTTTGGCCGTATGCTCTAAGGCCGATACCTTCCTTTAGTTCATCCATTGCATAGAGGTGATCCTTCCAGTTGGAATCAATATTCCTTAGAAGAAGATATTTTTCAACATTTCTCATTATTTCAGGAGTAAAACGTGTCTCTTTTTCTTCATACAATTTAACTGCAAGATCCTGAATTTGCTCAATTAACTCATCCTTTTTTATATTAGAAACTTCGCCAAGTCTCACATTCCTCCCAAGAATGTTTGTTAATGCTTTTTCAAGTTCAACTTTTCTTTCATCGTCAAGCTCCTCAGTAACATAGTGTGCATTAACTGTAGTTGCAACTACCTCTTTTATCATTTCAATTATTTCATCTCTTATTGAAGGTTCTTTCAAAATTTTTTCTCTCTCTTTATAGATTACTTCTCTTTGTTTTTCCAGGACATTATCATAGTCAAGAAGATTTTTTCTAATGCTAAAGTTATAAGCTTCTACTTTCTTTTGAGCGTTTTCGATAATCCTCGAAAGCAGAGGATGTTCAATAGGCTCATCTTCATCTACTCTGAGCGTTGTCAAAATTGATTTTACTTGATCTCCTCCAAACAATCTCATTAATTCATCTTCCAAAGAAAGATAAAACTGAGACTCACCAGGATCGCCCTGTCTTCCTGATCGTCCCCTTAACTGGTTATCAATTCTTCTTGCCTCGTGTCGCTCTGTGCCAAGTACAAAAAGTCCACCTAACTCTGCAACTCCTTCACCAAGCTTTATATCAACACCACGTCCAGCCATATTAGTTGCGATTGTCACAGCCTTATACTGTCCTGCATCCTTTATAATCTCCGCTTCTTTCTCGTGATATTTTGCATTTAACACATTGTGAGGAATGTTAAGTCGTTTAAGCATCTTTGAAAGACGTTCAGACTTCTCTATAGAGCGAGTTCCTACAAGTACAGGTTGTCCTTTCTTATAAAGCTCCTCAATTTTTTTGACAATTGCTCTAAACTTTGCATCTTCGGTTTTATATACAACATCGGGATGATCAATTCTTATAACAGGCTTATTTGTAGGAATAACATATACATCAAGGTTATAAATTTCTTTAAATTCTCTTGCCTCAGTTAGTGCGGTACCGGTCATACCTGCAAGTTTCTTATACATTCTGAAATAATTTTGGAATGTTATCGTTGCAAGAGTTTGATTTTCACTTTGAACTCTCAAACCTTCTTTTGCTTCTATTGCTTGGTGCAAACCATCACTATAACGCCTACCAAACATTAGTCGTCCTGTAAATTCATCAACAATTATTACTTCACCATCTTTTACGATGTAATCAACGTCCCTATGGAAAAATTCTTTAGCCCTTAATGCTTGATTGATATGCTTTACAAGATCAACGAAGCGTTCGTCATATAAGTTATCTATGTGGAGTAGTTTTTCTATTTTTTTAACTCCATCCTGTGTAAGTGATGCGGTTTTCAATTTCTCATCTGTTTCATAGTCAATATCTCTTGCAAGGTTATCTGCAACTTTTTTAGCAACATAGTACATCTCAGTAGATTCCTCTGCTGGACCAGAAATAATTAAAGGTGTTCGTGCTTCATCTATGAGAATACTATCAACCTCATCGACAATCGCATAGTATAGCTCTCTCTGAACCATTTCATCTTCTGAAACAACGAGATGATCTCTTAGGTAATCGAAACCGAATTCATTGTTTGTGCCATATGTAATATCTGCTAAATATGCTTGTCTTCTTGAACATGGAACAAGTTTTACCGTAAACTTTTCTTTATCTTCCCAATCAACAAGGAAAGCTTCTTCGTGCTGAATAACACCAACTGTAAGCCCTAAAAACTTATAAATAGGACCCATCCAAAGAGCGTCTCTTTTAGCAAGATAATCATTAACAGTCACAAGATGACCGCCATGGCCTTCAAGAGCATTAAGATACAATGGCAAGGTTGCAACAAGGGTTTTACCTTCACCTGTTTTCATTTCCGCAATACCGCCATGGAATAGCACAAGTCCTCCAAGGATCTGAACATCAAAATGTCTCATCCCTAAGGTACGCTTTGCAACCTCTCTAACGACAGCGAAGGCTTCAACAAGAAGATCAGAAGTCGTTTCTCCCCTTGCAAGTCTTTCTTTAAACTCATAAGTCTTCTTAGCTAAATCTTCATTTTGTAGGGAAGAAATATCCTCTTCAATCTCATTAATCTTTTTTACTATATCCCAGTACCTTTTGAGGTTTCTCTTTACTGGATCTAAAAAGTCTAAAAGCATATCTATTATTGCGGTTTAATTAAACCGTAGTTACCATCCTTTCTTCTATATAAAACATTAATTTCGTTTGTTTCTTCGTCTCTAAAGATGAAGAAGTCGTGTCCTAATAACTCTATTTGAAGCATTGCTTCCTCTAAACTCATTGGCTTTACCGGAAAAGTCTTTACTTTAGTGATTCTTGGAAATTCACTTTCCTCTTCCTCTACACTTCCAAAGATCTCTTCTTTTGAAATTCTTTTCTCGCCTTTTAGTCTGTCACTTAACTTCTTTACCTGAATCTCAAGTTTTTCCAAAACATTATCAAGAGCCTCGTCAATTAAGGAACCTTTTCCAACACCTCTTATTATCTTTTGAGAGGCAAATATTGTTACTTCCATTTCGTAGATGCCTCTTACTTTATTAATTACTACATTTGCCTGCTGAATGTTATCAAAATACTTTTCTAACTTTCCAATTTTTTTCTTGATTTCTTCTTCAGTAAAATCTGGTAATTTTTCAACACCTTTTGCTGTAATTGTTATTTCCATAGTTAAACCTCCTTAAATAAGTATATAAGATTAAGCATTTTTTTCAAATCGTCATTTATAGATACGTTTAATTCGCTTGTTGAGACGTGTTAAAATTTCATAAGGTATCGTTTTTGATAGACTTGCAAATTCTTCCAATGTTATCCTGTTTTGCCCTTGACTTCCAACAATAACTACCTCATTTCCCGGATGTATATATGGGAAACCAGTCACATCAATCATCATCATATCCATTGTAATATTACCCACAATTGGTGCCTTTAGTCCCTTCACAAGTACATAACCTCTATTTGAAAGATTTCTCGGAACACAATCCGCATACCCAATTGGAATCGTTGCAATGAGGGATTCCTTTTCTGTTTTGTAAGTACCCCCATAACTTATTCTTTCCCCCTTACCATACTGAGTAACTTTCACAATCCTTGTTTTTATTGCTAAAGCTTCTCTAAAATCTGTCCCTAACTGAAGTGTTTGTGGATTGGGAGAAATTCCGTATAGAAGAATTCCTGGCCTTACAGCGGAATAGTGAGCCTCTACAAAGTTAAGCAATGCCGCACTATTTGCTGCATGAACTATTTTCGGAAGCATATTCCTATCCTTTAAATACTTAATCGCTTCATTGAATTGATTTATCTGGAATCTTGTGTATTCGGGATCTGAATCAGCAGATGCAAAATGAGTGTAAATACCCTCAACAATTACATTCTTAATTTTGTTTAATTCTTCAAATACAGAAGGTAATTCGGTTAACGAAATTCCAAGTCTGTGCATTCCTGTATCAATTTTTACATGTATTTTTAATGGCGTTTCGTTCTTATAATCATTAATACGCTTCAAAAAGTCCTTATCAAAAAGAGTTATACGAATTTCATTGAGAGATGCAAGATGGAGGTTTCTTGTATCTACATAACCAAGAACAAGAATAGGTTTTTTAATTTGAGAGTCTCTAAGGGATAAAGCTTCTTCCATTGATGCAACCGCAAAGGCACTCGCACCTACCTCTTCTAAGGTGCTTGCAATTTTAGATGCTCCTAATCCATAAGCATCCGCTTTCACAACACAAATTACACTTTTTGATGAGACTTTTTCTTGTATTCTCAAAAAGTTATTCTTAATAGCTTCTAAATCTACTTCAACCCATGTGGGTCTATTCATCTCAATCTCGTTTTCCACTTTAAACTCCTTGCAAAATTGCTATTAAAAGTATATCATTATAGTGTGAAAAAATGATGAACATTTTAATTACGAATGACGATAGCATTGAATCAGAAGGTTTAAAAACACTTGCAAGAAATCTTCTGGACCTTGGCAATATCTATATTGTTGCACCTCAAAAACCACAGAGCGCTCTAAGTCATGCAACAACCCTTCACAAACCACTTCGTGCAGAAAAATTTCCGCTCGGAATTGGTGAGAAGCTTTCACTTAGGGTATCAGGGACTCCTGCTGATTGTGTGCTTCTTGCTATTGATGTCTTTATAAAAGAAAAGATTGATATTGTAGTTTCAGGGATAAATAAAGGACCAAATCTCGGAGATGACATTATATATTCAGGTACAGTTGCAGGAGCAAGAGAAGGGGCAATTAACAATATTTTGTCTTTTGCAATTTCCGTAAATGACTTTGAAAATCCAAATTTTGAATTAGCAGCAAGTACCTCTGTAAAAATTATCGATAAACTTTCAAAAATAATAAAAACCAAAAACACTTATTTCAACATCAATTTCCCGAATATAAGCAGTATTAAAGGTGTAAAATTTGCAAAATTATCAAGGAGAAGATATAAAAATAGAGTCTTTATCGGTAAAGATCCGTTCGGAAGAGAATTTTACTGGATTGGTGGTGTTCTTGAGGATCCATACGAAGAAGGAACTGATTCAAAATATGTAAAAGAGGGGTATGCCGCAATCACACCCCTGCTTATTGATCAAACTGATTATGCTGTGTTAAAAGAACTTTCAAAAATTAATTTAGATATTTAAACAATAATTATTTCGTGCGGTAGATTTATAAGATTTTCTGTTGAGTCTTCTTTTACAATCACAGTATCTTCAAGTCTTAGTCCAAACTTATTTGGAAAATACAATCCTGGTTCAATTGTTATGACCATATTCTTTGAAAGCGTATACTTTGAACGTGCATTAACGTAAGGAAGTTCATGAATCTCAAGCCCAACACCATGTCCGAGACCATGTGTAAAATAAGATCCCAAACCTTTGTTTGAAAGGTAATCTCTAACAGTTTTGTCAACATTCGAAGCTAAGACACCTTCTCTTGCGGTGTTTTTTCCAAGTTCCTGGGATTCCATAAGAACTGTATAAACATCCTTAACCTCTTTTGAGACTTCACCAACAGAAACGACACGCGTTGTATCTGATGCAAAACCCTCGAAGAAAACGCCAAAGTCGAAAACAATTGGCTCATGCGCCTTTATAATCTTTTTGGAGGCAACACCATGAGGCAAGGCACCTCTTTCTCCTGATGCAATGATTGTGTCAAAGGATGGCTTTTCACCACCGAACTTTTTGAAACGATACTCAAGTTCGGCTGCTATATCAAGTTCTGAAATGCCTTCTTTAATGAATTTTAGTGTTTCAAGAAACGATTTTGAAGAAATATCACATGCAGTTCGAATTTTCTCAAGCTCCCAATTCTCTTTAACCATTCTAATTTCTTCAACAAAGTCATATGTCCCAACGAGAACAAGAAATCCCAATTGAGAAAGCAACTTGTATGTAGAAAATTTTAAACTTCCTTCCTCAATTGCAAGGAAATGCACTTTATTCTTTGCTAAAATCGAACTAATTGCCTCTTTTAAATCGGACCATTCGATAACCTCTACATCTTCTTTTGCCTCAATATGAGCCTGTTCTGTAAAACGAGAATCAACAAGTAAATAAATTTTTGGAGGAATTACAATTGCAAAACCCTCTTCTCCTGTAAAATGGGTTATATATCGAACATTTTGAATTTTGCTTATGAATAATGCATCAACATTTGCATTTTCTATTTTTTCGAACAATTTGTGCATATCTTCCTCCTATTCAAATGGGTTTTGTTTTCCAAGTTGATTGCCCGACGGGATAAGAGTTGGTACTTGAAGAGTCCTATTTTCAATTTGCTTATTTATAAATTCAACATCACCTCTTTTTATCTGAGGCAAACTCACATTTTTAACCTCTTCAACTTTGAATAAATGTGGCAGAACAAGATTCCACCCAGCAAAAATAACAAGTATAATAATTACTAAAATAATGGTTTCTTTTGAGATTTTGAAAGATCTTTTTGCTTTAGTTTCCTTCGTTGCCATAGCCATCACTTCCTTTGCGAAAGATTTATTACGCCTTTAACATTTGCGATATATTTTATAGAACCTGATTGGTCAACAAGTTTTGATATTGAAAGTTGAACTATGTTTATAATCTGAGGGTAATTATCCTTCAAAAGTTTATTAAAAGATAGAATGTTATCGTATTTTGGACCTTCATAAGAAAGTGTAAAGGTAGGCAAAGCATTCTGCTGTTGCTGATTGCTTTTTTCGAAATTTAAACTTGTGATTTTCCCACCACTTTTATTTGCAATTGCAACAAATTCTTCTGCAAAAAGAAATTCATCGCTTTGGGGAGGGAGAATTTGCTTTAAAACTACAAGTCTATCGTTATAAAGATTTATCTCTCTTTCTATTGAACTCAATTTTTCTTGTGCAAGCAGTAAGAGGTTCAGACGCTCTTCAGCCTTTGAAATTTGGTCATTTAAAGCATTAATCTCGTTTATCTTGGGAGTAACAACATACATATAGAATAACACCAATATTACTAAAAAAAGTATAATTGCAACAACCAACTTTGTGCTAACATTAAGACTCAGAGGCTTATTGAAGGTTTCCTCTCTCATTTTCCCATCCCCTTCCATTGAAATGAAATTGTAAACGTTGTATAGTTAGGCGAATTTGGGATTTTTACATAGGGCACATTGTATTGGTCCACAGTAAGATTAAAAATATTTGGATTTTGAGAAAGACCATTTGCAGTCCATGCAAGATGTTGTAGGTCTGTTGTGTGTCCTGTAATTTGAATAAGCTTTTTGTCTGTATCAACATTCAAATTTTCTATAACAGTTTCTTTTGGTATAGATGTTGCTATATCAATAAGTAGATTGTTAAAATCTATTTGAGAGTTAACAAGTTTCTCGATTGTGGTTTCGTAATAGAATATATCGTCTCCAAGTTTGTTCCTCAAATTTAAAGTATCTTCAACCTTTTTAAGAGAAGCAATACGAGTATTAAGGTCATTAAGATACTGATTCTTTGTGTAGATTTGGTAATAGAGCCCTGCATAAATAATTGCAAGGATTATCAGAAATGCAATACCTACATTAATAATAGTTCTTGTTTCCTTATCAATAGCACGTCTAATCTTTTTCCTTCGTGGAAGAAGATTTATGTCAATCTCATAAAAATCTTTAACCTCCATAAACCCACCTCACTTTTTCTTCGCTTTCTCTTTTTTCTTTGTTATTTGATGTTCCTTTAATGCAAGCCCTGTTGCAACAGCAAACATTGGAGCCATTTCATAAAGATACTCTTTAGTAAATAGATTGGGGTCATATTTTGCAATATCTGCAAAAAGCCTGTTTACAACAGAAGGAAAACCGGTAGTTTCCTCTAAATACTGATCTATATTCTTAGTGTTAGCAGTCCCACCTTCTAAAATTATCGTAACCTCAGAGACCTTTCCTTCGTTGTACTTTGCAAAGTAGTAACTTATGGATCTTCTTATCTCAAGTGATAGCTCGTTTAAATCTTCTTCAACCGCCTTAAATATTTGAGAATCCTTGTTTGATAAATCTAATTCTTCATGTTTTTTGTTCTCTGCAAGGTTTGAATCGATTCCAAAATAATATGCTATCTTATCCGTCAATCTCTTTCCACCCCAGGGAATTATTCTTGAAAACCTCACAAGCCCTTTATCCACCATGTTAATTGAAGTATAACTATGTCCAATGTTAATTGCAGCAATTACTCTTTCTGGGTCTCCCGCAAACTCACCAAGGAATCTTAAAAGCCTTAAAACAGAAAAAGCTTCAACTTCTATTGAAACAAGATCAAGATTGAGGCTCTTAAAAAGCTGTGCTGTCGTTTCGACAACTTCAATTGGAGCTGCTGCAAAAAGTATGTATAGCTTCTCTGCATTTCCTTCCTTTACTTTACTCAAAACCTGGTAATCAAAAGCCATTTTATCGATTGGTGCTGGAAGAATTTTTTCAACTTCCCATTTTATTGCTTCATTTAGCTCCTGTGGAGGAAGATCATCCATTATAAGTTCTTTGACAGTTACAAGTTTTCCGGAAACGTTAGTTGCAACTCTGTTTCCAATGAAAGAATAAATAGACAAGAGTTGTTTTATAACCTCTCTTATTTCTTCAGGTTTTTCAATTCTGCCTTCGACAATAGCCCCCTCTGGAGTATCAAGAACTCCAAAATTAACGAGTTTAAGATCGTTTCCTTTTCTCTCAAACTGTGCTATTTTAATATAACCCGATCCCAGGTCCACACCAATAATAGGCGTTTTACTTTTTGCAAAAAGACCCATATTTACCTCCTTAAAAACATTCTAAAACAAATTTAAATAAAAAGCAACAATATAATTACCAAAAAATATTGTCAAAAGAGATGCAATAGCCATATAGGGGACAAATGGAATTTCAGTTTTTCCACCCTTCTTGCTAATAAGCATTATAAAAATCCCAGCAACTGCACCAATTACAAAAGAAAGAATAAAGGCAATTATGCCAAATTTAAATCCAAGAAACGCTCCTATCATAATTCCTGATGTTAAATCTCCTTCGCCCATTCCTCCTTCTTTGTAAAATAATTTCGATATTACAATTATAAGAAAAAATAAAACTGCATAAAAAACAATACCAAAAATCGTGTCTTTAAAATTTGTAAATATGCCAAATACTAAACCAATAATAGTGGCAGGTATCACCACTGAGTCAAAAACCACACCCTCAAATAAGTCAATAAAAGATACAATTATAAGAAAAGAAATAAAAATTATGTATTTTAAGGTAAGCAACGAAAAACCAAATTTCAAATAAGTTAAAACAAATAAAATCCCCGTTAAAGATTCTACAATTGGATAAATAGGAGAAATCTTTGCACCACAGTATCTACACTTACCCTTTAAAGCAATATAACTAACAATAGGAACTAAATCGAGAGTTGATAATTTGTGTCCACATTTAGGACAGTGTGATTGAGGAAAAATAAGAGATTCATGGCGAGGAAGTCTATATATTACAACATTTAGAAACGATCCGATAACTGCACCGAAAATAAAAAATACAAAAGCAAAGAACACTTTTAAGCGATCAAACAAAAGCAATACATTTTCCATAGTTCAATTATACAAAAAAACAAATTTTAAAAAATGCTATAATATAATAGAATTAAATAGGAGGTAAAAATGAACAATAAAAACTATATTTATTTTCCTTTTGAACTTACAATGTTAATTATTTTGTTTTTCCTGTTCTTGCTAATTTATCCAATTTTATTTTTTCTTTTTGCTGGTGGAATTGTTGATGCCTTTTCAAGGCTTGGGTTCAGTCCAATAACAGGAACGCTTGTTTTTCTTTTATCACTTTTTGGAAGTGCAATAAATATCCCAATAAGTAAAATAACAACACAAAACCCAATTGTCCAAGAAAAGGTAGTCTACTTTTATGGTGTTCCGTATAGAATTCCATTTGTAACAGAGCAAACAACAATTGTAGCAATAAATTTGGGTGGAGCGATTATTCCTATAGCTATCTCAATATACGAATTCTTTAGAATCCTTTCTGTTGGAAAAATAGACGTTGCACTTCTTACAATTGTTGGTATTGTGATTGTTTCACTCGTTGTGCATTCATTTGCAAAGCCTGTTAGAGGTATTGGAATTGCTGTTCCATTCTTTATTCCTCCCATCATAACAGCAATTGTTGCGTTAATTCTTTCAAGACATTACGCGCCGATTGTTGCCTATATTAGTGGGACACTTGGGACTCTTATAGGCGCAGACATTCTTAATTTGAACAAAGTATTCGAATTGGGTGCACCAGTTGTAAGCATAGGAGGTGCAGGGACATTTGATGGTATATTCTTAACAGGAATCCTATCTACTCTTCTTGTATAGGAGATAAATTATGACATTATCTCTTGCTGAAATACTACAAGCAATAATTGCAGGCTTTGTTTCATTTGTTTCACCATGCGTGCTTCCTCTAATACCTGCGTATATATCTTACATAACTGGAGAGACTTTAATTGAACTAAAAGGAGGAACAACAAATACAAAGAAACTTTTATTCAATTCAATTGCTTTTGTATTGGGTTTCTCCTTTGTCTTTATTTTACTTGGTGCAACTGCAACATTTGTAGGAAAATTCCTATCAAGAAATAAGAGACTATTTGAAATTATTGCAGGAATAATTGTAATCATTTTTGGGCTTCATACTTCACAAATTGTTAGGTTTAATTTTCTTAGCTATGAAAAAAAGATGAACATAAAGGCCTCAACTCCATCGTTACTTAAGGCATTTCTAATGGGATTTGCCTTCAGCTTCGGATGGACTCCATGCGTTGGACCAATTCTAGGAACGATTCTTATTATGGCTGGAACACATTCGCAAGTAATTCAAGGCATAATTCTCCTCACGTTCTACTCTTTGGGATTAGGAATTCCGTTTGTTCTAACTGCTCTTGCAATCAATAAATTCTTTGAAGCGTTTAAGTCAATTAAGAAGTACTTCGGACAAATTGAGATGTTTGCAGGATTACTTATTATTGGAATCGGACTTGCACTAATATTTGGACTTGGCCTTCATTCTGACTACATAACCGCAGTCATTATTGTTTCAATTGGTTTTGCAATCATGTCAATCAAAAAGATAAGTTTAAGTGATGTAATTGGAATAATTATTATTTTAGTTGCAACTTATGTTGCACTTCAAGTAAAGTTTATAGATGGAGGCAATTTAAATTTGCATTTAATTCCTTTTGCCGTATTATTACTTTTCAGTATAATTTCAATGTATAAGGTAGGTAGGCAAAATGAGTGAATTAAGAAAGCACAAAATTGAATCGGCTATTTTAAGAGAGGTTTCTACTTACATGCACTCTCTTGATGACCCATTACTTAAAAGCGTTACAATAACACATGTAGAAATGTCTGAGGATTTAAGATACGCTAAAGTTTTCTACACTATCATTGGACATGAAAACGAAGAGGAGGAAATAAAACAAAAACTTATTAAAGCAACAAGAAGAATCCAAAGGGACGTTGCACACAGACTCAAAAACATGAAATTTGTACCACTCCTAAATTTCCATTTTGACTTATCAATACAGAAGGGAAATAAAGTTCTTGAAATTTTAGACGAAGTAGAAAAGGAATTGAAAGAAAAAGGAGAAGATGTTGGAGGAACTTAAAGAAATAGGAGACATAATTTCGAAGAGTAAATCTTTCTTCCTTACGACTCATATAAATGCAGATGGCGATGGTATTGGTTCAATTCTTGGATTAGGAATGTCTCTTGAAAAATTGGGCAAGAAAGTTTTCTACTTTGTGCCAGGAGAAATACCAAACCATTTTGCCTTCTTAAAGAATTTTGAAAAGATCAACGAAAAAATTGATGAAAGAATACAAACAGATGTTTTCCTTTTACTTGATGCGCCTAATATTGACAGGGTTGAAGGAATTACTTTCAATTTAAGTAATTTCAAGAAAATAATAAGGATTGACCACCATATAAGCAATGAAAATTTCTCTCATGTTAAATATGTGAAAGTCGGTTATCCATCTACTTCTTGCCTTGTTTTTGAATTAATAAAAGAAGAAAATCTTCCAATAGATAGAGACATAGCAGAGGCTCTTTATACGGGTCTTCTTACAGATACAGGATCTTTTCGCTTTAATAATACAACAGAAGCTGCCTTTAATATAGCAAGAGAACTTGTTATAATGGGAGCAAGACCGTATTACATTTCAAGGATGGTATATGAGATGGAAACTTTGCCTCATCTAAAACTTCTTGGTCTTGCACTTCTACGCCTTGAAATTATCGATAAAATTGGTTTTTCATACATTACACAAGAAGATTTCAAAAATTACAACGCAACAGAAAGCGACACTGAGGGTATTGTAGATTACCTTAGAAAGCAAAAAGACATCGAAATTATCCTTTTTATAAGAGAACTCCAAGATGGTGGGTTTAAAGGAAGCTTGAGAAGCAAAAATAACATTGATGTTAGAAAAATTGCCGAAATATTTGGCGGGGGAGGACACAAAGAAGCGGCAGGTTTTAAAACAAATTTGAAAATGCATCAAATTCTTGAAATCATCCAAAAGGCAGTAAAAGATGAAGAAAAAAATTACACTTGATATTTTAATATTTTTATTCATAGTCTTGTTTATTTACCTTGTTTCTTTCAAAAATAATATCACTGTTAAATCTGGTAATTTTATTGCTGTAGTGTATCTTGAAGGAACTATTGGCGAAGTTGGCCAAAATTCATTTAATTCGAGTGATGTTAAAAAAATATTTGGCGAACTCCGCAAAAATAAACCAAAGGGAATTATTCTAAGAATTTCAAGTCCTGGTGGCACTGTATATGAAACTGACCAAATTTATAATCTAATAAAGCAATTTAAAATAAAGAATAATATCAAAATTTATGTTTCAATGGGAGAGGTGTGCGCTTCGGGTGGATACTACATAGCCATGTCTTCGGATAAAATATTTGCAGAACCTTTAACAGAGACAGGAAGTATTGGAGTAATAATGAACCTTCTAAATTACGAAGAACTTTTAAAGAAAGTTGGAATCAACATTATTACTATCAAGAGTGGAAAATTCAAAGATATTGGATCGCCTTATAGAGAACTAACTTATGATGAGAAAAAGATGTTTGAAGAAATAGTAAATGAGATGTATGAAAAGTTTTTGAATGTTGTAAAAGAAAACAGAGTCAACCTAGACGAAGTTAATCTGAGAAACCTGGCACAAGGACAAATATATCTTGGAAGTAAAGCTTATAAACTTGGACTTGTCGACAAAATTGGAACTTTGGATGATACAATCAGTGAACTTAAAAAAGATTTAAATCTAGAGACAATTGATGTAAAAGAATACAGAATCCAAAAATCATTTTTACAAAGTTTGTTTGGTGAAACTTTAGACTTCTTACAACACATGAAAGACCCCTCTCAAATAATTTTTGAATATAAGATAAACTAATCAATAGGAGAAAAGAATGCTTATTGAAAGAATAATAAAAGTCATAAAATCACCGCAGAAAGCATTTGAGGAAGAAATAGAGACAATTACTTTTTTACTCTTTTTATTATTAAACGGTACTATTTTATATTTGTATTCGGTTGTTCTTGTAAAATTTGGATTAAGCTCTATTCAAAATGTCTTGCCTGAACTAACAAATGAATTAATAAAAACACTTCAAGCTACAGTCACCTCTTACAAATTTTTGTATTTAACACTTTGCCTTCCTTTTGTATCAACGCTTTTCTCTGCCTCAATTTACGAATTGCTATCTCAAATTATTTTTGGAAAAACCAACGGCATAAAACTTATGAAAAACCTTGCCTTTGCATCAACACCAATAATGCTTTCAAGGTTTATATATGTCATATTTTCATTTTTAAATATAGGATATTCACAAACTTTAAATATCTTTTTTATTATTTGGGAAATAATACTTTTTATTTTGGCTATAAGTAAAACCTATGAAATTGAAATATCAAAAGCAAACCTTCTATTCTTTGCTCCTTATATAATCATACTCCTATTAATAATTCCTGCTATAATATAACTTATGAAAGAAAATTATCTTAATGAACTAAATCCTGCCCAACTTGAGGCAGTAACATATATCGAAGGACCACTCCTTGTATATGCTGGTGCTGGTTCTGGCAAAACAAAGGTAATCACATACAAGATTGCATATCTTATTGATTCAATTTATATAAGACCTTCACAAATTCTTGCAGTAACGTTTACAAATAAAGCAGCCAAGGAAATGAAAGAAAGAACTGAGCATATCATAGGAGAGGAAATAAAAGATCTCTTTATAGGAACATTTCACTCAATCTGTGCCAAAATTTTGAGAAAAGAAGCCAAATTTTTAGGATACAAAGAAAATTTCACAATCCTCGATGAAGACGACTCTGTAAATCTTATAAAAGATATTATGAAAGATCTAAACTTTGATCCAAAATATATCAATCCAAACGAAATAAAAGATTATATTTCTAAAGCAAAAATGAACCTCATTGATGCAAGCAAATTCTCTTCACGCGACTACTTTGAAGAAGTTGTTTCAAAAGTTTACAAAAAATATGAAAAAACTCTTAGAGTTAATAATGCATTGGATTTTGATGACCTTATAATGCTTACAATCAAACTTTTTCAAGAAAATGAACAGATTTTACATTACTACCAAGCAAAATTTAGACACATACTTGTAGATGAATATCAGGATGTAAACAGAATGCAATACGAATTTATAAAGATATTAACAGAAAAAACAAGGCGATTTACTCTTGTTGGTGACGATGATCAAAGCATATACTCATTTAGGGGGGCAAGTTCGGAATTTATCGATAAAATCTACGAGGATTTCCCAGACTTAAAGGTCGTCAAACTTGAAAAAAATTACAGATCTCCACAAGAAATTCTCAATATCGCAAATAAACTCATTAAACACAACAAAAGAAGGACCGAGAAAGAGCTTTTTTCAGATATCAGTCTTGAAAATGCAATTAGCTTTTACGAAGCACTTGACGAGCTGGATGAAGCTAGATTTGTAGTGAATAAAATAAAAACTTTAAAAGAAGAAAAAGACTACAGAAACAAAGATTTTGCAGTTCTTTATAGGACAAATTTCCAGTCAAGAGCCTTCGAAGAATACCTTATCCAAGAGGGAATTCCATATCAGGTAATAGGAGGCCAAAAATTCTACGGAAGAGCAGAAATTAAAGACATTATTGCATATCTTACAATTGTAAACAACCCAAATGATAATATTAGTTTCAAAAGAATAGTTAACATTCCGCCAAGAAAAATTGGAGAAAAAACCATCGAAGAATTAGAAAAAATTTCAGGTGAGAATGAAAAGTCTCTTTTCGAGAGCATTGAAGATTATCTTAAGATAAAAGAATCAAAACCTTTAAAAGAATTCTACGAGCTAATAAAAGAATTACAAGAATTATCTTTAACGTTGCCTCTACCGCGTTTTGTTGAGGAAGTAGTTTCAAAAACAAAATATATAAAATACCTTCAAGAAAAATTTAAGGAAGAAAGCGACGAAAGGATCGGAAACGTAAAAGAATTTGAAAATATGGTAATTAATTTTACAAGAGAAACAGAAGATGCAAATCTTTCTACACTTCTCACACAAATTTCCCTTATAACAAGCATAGATGAATCAAAAGAAGATGATCGAGTTTCCTTAATGACGCTTCACGCAGCAAAAGGACTTGAATTCCCTGTAGTATTTCTTGTTGGTCTTGAAGAAGGTTTATTGCCTCATTTTAGATCTCTCGAAACAACAAAAGATATTGAAGAAGAGAGAAGATTGTGTTATGTTGGTATAACAAGAGCAAAGGAACAACTTTTCTTAATTTATGCATTAAGAAGGTCGAAATTCGGGAGTCTTAATCCAACAAAAACTTCGAGATTTTTGCAAGAAATGGAAATTTTCGAGTACAATAAAGAGAAAGAAGAACAGCACACATTCGCAATTAGAAAAGGCGATATGGTGCTTCATAGAGTTTGGGGCTTAGGTAAAGTTTTAGATGTAGCTTTTGAGGGAGACATTCCTTATGCAACTATTCAATTTTTAAAAATTGGAGTTAAAAACTTAGACCTACGCTATGCACCCCTTGAGAAGGTAAGATGAGCTTCAATTGTTTTGTATGTGGCAAAGAAAACCCTAAGGGTTTAAAATTGGATATAAAGTTAAAAGATGGATTTACATATGCAGAATTCTCATTGGACAAGGATTATGAAGGATATCCAGGTATTATACACGGCGGTATCATAGCTGCAATTCTTGACGATATGATGGCGAATGTAAAATTTCTTGAAGGCTATATCCTCTACACTGTGGAACTTAATGTAAAATACCTTAAACACTGCCTCATAAACGAGAAACTATTTGCTTATGGATATCCAAAAGAGACAAAACATAATATCTTTCAAGCATACGGTGAAATTAAAGATAAAAATGGTGAAATAAAAGCAACAGGATTAGGAAAATACTTCATCAAGGAGGCGTATAAATAATGAGAATGATTATAGTTATAATTTCGATTTGGTTTGTTACAGGGATTCTTACAAACATCCTCTTAAGAAAAGAGAAATTGCCTCCACTATACAGAGTCTTGCTCTTTCTTGAAGGATTAATTGGCTTATTGTTTTACCTAATGTTTAAAGGGGCAGGTGATTAAAATGGAAGAACTAAATAAAAACAAGAAAAAGAAAAAATCCATATTTAAAGCAATTATAGTTACACTTCTTGTTTTTGTATTGATTGTTGGGATAATTGGTGGAAGTATTTTTGCATTTTATATAAATAAAGCGAAAAAAGACCTTCCTAATATTGATATATATTCTTTCTCTCCAGACCAAGCATCTCAAATATTCGACTACAAAGGAAATTTAATAACAAATGTTTATGCAACGGAAAATAGAATATATGTGAAGCTTAGTGAAATTTCGCCTATAGCTATAAAAGCTGTACTTGCACAAGAAGACAAGCGCTTTTATGAGCACGGAGCACTTGATTACAAAGGCATTCTAAGAGCAATTTATGTTGCATTAATAAGTGGCGGAAGAACAATTGAAGGTGCAAGCACAATTACTCAACAACTTGCAAGAACTATGTTTTTAACGCAAGAAAGAACCATAGACAGAAAAGTTAAAGAAGCTTTACTTGCAATAGAACTCGAAAAAAGATTTACAAAGGACCAAATCCTGGAAATGTACCTTAATCAAGTTTATTTTGGTTCGGGTGCATATGGCATTGAACAGGCTGCCTTAACTTACTTTGGTAAACACGCAAAAGATCTTGATCTTGCAGAAGCAGCAATGCTTGCAGGAATTATACAGGCACCTTCCGAATACAACCCTTACGCTAATTTTGACTATGCAAAAGCAGCACAAAAAGAAGTCCTCGACAAAATGCTCTTTTACGGAATAATAACCCAAGAAGAATATAATCAAGCAATTAATGAACAGATTAAACTAACAAATAAAGTTATTGAAAAAGATAATATGGGTTATGTGATTGACTATGTTAAAGATTTTGTTGCATCAAAATTTGGTTCAACCATGTTGTATGCAGGCGGGTTAAAGATTTACACAACCATAATCCCAGAACTACAAAAGGCAGCAACACAAGCAATAGATGAAGTTTTAACTAATGCAGAAAAAGGCAATATATTTCCAAAAGGAAAAAAAGACTCAAAAGGAGTGATACAACCTCAAGCAGCACTTACTGCAGTTGATGCTAATACAGGTGCAATACTTGCAATGGTTGGAGGAAGAGATTACGAAAATACCAAATTTAATAGAACTGTTGCATTAAAACAACCAGGATCTTCCTTTAAGATATTTGACTATACTTCTGCAATCCTCTATGGCTCTATCACACCATCCTCCATAATTCTTTCAGAAAACTATTCCATTGATAACTGGACACCTCATGAATGGGAAGGAAGATACTTTGGGTATTTAAGTGTAAGAGATGCTCTAAATGAGTCCTCAAACGTTGCTGCAGTAAAAACTGCGCTTAGTGTTGGTCTTGATAGAGTAATACTCACAGCAAGAAAATTTGGGATAACAACACCACTAAATTCTTATCCTTCAATTGCAATTGGAAGTTTTGAGGTAAAACAACTCGAGATGGCAAATGCATATGCAACTTTGGGAAATGGAGGAATTTACCATGAGCCTTATATTGTAACAAAGATACTTTCAGCAGACGGAAGAGTTCTTTACGAACACCAGGATCAATCCTACAGAGCAATTCCAGAAGATGTTGCATACATTATGAACAACATTTTTAGTTATGTAATGGCTCATAAATCAAATGCAAAAATAAACGGTCTTCCATCGGCAGGTAAAACGGGGAGTACTGACAATTGGAGAGACGCGTGGTTTGACGGATATACACCTAATATTTCTGTAAGTGTATGGGTAGGACCTGATTCAGATGAAGTTACATTCCCCGATGTAATGAATGCAGGTGCAAGGTTTCCTGCCATGATCTGGAAGAAATTTATGCTTACTGCAATGAAATATTTTCCTAAAAACAATTTTCCTCAACCTCAAAATCTTACATTTAAAAATGCATACAACGATACGGGTTATTTAACAGACAAACCAGCTGATGGAACCACAATAATAAAATACGCATACCACAATGGATTTTTACCACCAACAGATATACGTGACCTTGGATTTGTTGTTGTAAGGGTTGTTAAAGATTCGGGACTTCTTGCACCCCCCACATGTCCTTTGGATCTTACAGAAGAAAGAGCGTTTGTAAAAGGAACTGAACCAACGCAATATGACCCAAGATATGAATTTATTACACAGAATTTGCTTGTTTTAACAGATAAAGATACATATAAGGTTGGCGATCCCGTCAATATTTCAGTTAATGCATCTCAATTTGACTTAAATAACAAAACATTAACTCTTATTGTTGATAATTTACCTATTGCAAATCTTACAAATGATCAAAGCGGAACTTATAACTACTCCATTCTTGCGCTTAGAACAGGTGATATGAAAATTGAAGCATACTTAAAGGATTCAAATGGAAATGTTATTGCATATGGAGAAAAAACAATTACAATAAATCCATAGGAGGCTAAAATGCTTGATCCGAATTTGATAAGAGAAAAACCAGAGTTTGTAAAAGAAGGAATTAAAAACAAGGGATCCGATCCAAATCTAGTAGATAAATTCCTTGAAATTGATAAAAAAAGAAGAGAACTCATAAAGGAAATCGATAATTTGAGACACACAAGAAAAGAACTCTCAGAAAGTATTGGAAAAAAATTAAAACAGGGAGAAAACGTAGATGATATCCGTGCAGAAGTCCGTAAATTAGGTGACAAGATAGATCAAATAGAAAAAGAACTTGAAGGTGTTGAGAAAACCTATAAAGATATACTCTTAAGCATACCAAATCTCCCGCACCCTTCAGTTCCTGTTGGTAAAGATGAAACAGAAAACTTAGTCTTAAGAAAGGAAGGAAGAATTAGAGAGTTTAGTTTTACCCCTAAACCACACTGGGAAATTGCAGAAGAATTAGGTTTAATAGATTTTAAAAGAGCAGTAAAAATTTCTGGCTCAAGGTTCTATGTATTGACAGGATTAGGCGCAAAATTAGAAAGGGCATTGATATCCTTTATGATTGATTACCACGTAGAACATCATGGATACAAAGAAGTCTTTCCCCCATTTTTAATTAATAGAGATTCAATGATTGGAACTGGGCAGTTACCAAAATTTGCAGAAGATATGTACAAAATTGAAGGAGAAGAATTATATCTTGATCCTACAGCGGAAGTTCCTGTAACTAATTTGCACCGAGATGAAATCTTGAATGAAGAAGATCTACCAATTAAGTATGTTGCATATACTGCCTGTTTTAGAAAAGAGGCAGGCGCTGCTGGAAAAGATACAAGAGGAATTATAAGGGTACATCAATTTAATAAAGTTGAAATGGTTAGATTTACAAAACCTGAAGACTCTTACAAAAATCTATACGAGCTCCTCGATAACGCAGAAGATATTTTAAGAGCCTTAGAACTTCCCTATCAAATCAAGATGATGTGCACAGGAGATCTTGGATTCACAGCTGCGATGAAATTTGATCCAGAAGTTTATATGGGAGCACAAGAAAAATATGTTGAAATATCTTCAGTAAGCAATTTTGAAGATTTTCAGGCAAGAAGAGCAAACATAAGATATAAAACAAAAGATGGAGATTTAAAATTCGTTCATACGCTAAATGGTTCAGGGCTTGCCGTTGGACGTACTATGGCTGCAATCCTTGAAAATTATCAGAATGAAGACGGAAGTATAACTATCCCCAAGGTATTGCAAAAATACATGGGAATTGATAAAATAACAAGGAAATAGAAGTGGAGGGGTGGCCGAGTGGTCGATGGCACCGCACTTGAAATGCGGCAGGCGATGAGCCTCGTAGGTTCGAATCCTATCCCCTCCGCCATCTAATTAATTATGTTTATTGATACGATCGAAGAGATAAAAAAGAAGTCAAAAATTAATGGTCTTATCACACCAATATATAATGGCCTTAATATCTCAAATATAGGAAGTTTTATTCTTGAAAACTATGAAATTCAAAATAACTTTGAAAAACTTTCTGTAATTCAATCTTTGGAAATTCCTAAAAAGAAAAAAGTTGTTCTCTTGCTCATCGATGCACTTGGATTTAATCTTCTTAATTTCGTAAGGAATAAAGTCTTGCTTGAATCCTTTGAAGAAATGATTAATAACGGCCTATACACAGTTATTACTTCAACATTTCCTTCCACAACTGCAACAGCATTGCCTTCTATATACACTTTAAGTACTCCCGGAATACATGGCGCACTGGGATATAGGTTCTATGCAAAAGAATTTGGAAATCTTATTAATCCTCTTTTCCAAAAGCTTTCCGTGAATAAAAATTGCCCAATAAAATTTGATGAAAGTTGGTTCATCCCAATTAAGACAATTTTTGAAATATTAAATGACTATAGGATACAAAATTATTCAATTGTAAGATCTGATTATCTTTCAAGTACCTTTGATAAAGCAGTATATAGAGGGACAAAAGAAATTGGTTACTTGACACTCTCTGACTTATATAATAAGATTTTAGAGTTGCTTACACTCGATACTGTATTTATTAATGCTTATTGGTGGAGTATTGATGCGCTTTCCCACCACTATAGCCCTTTTTCTCAAACGGTGATTTCTGAAATAAAATTCATCGATTACTTCTTAAAGATGCTTCTTGAAAAAATTGATAATGATACACTCCTTATAATTACAGCTGATCACGGACAGATTGATACATCAAAAGGAAAAGTTATCAAACTAAGAGATGAACCAGGTTCCTCAAATATTCTTTTACCAGCTTCAGATGTAAGAGCACCTTATATTTACACAAACGGAAAATTAAAAAAAGAATTTTTCGAAAAGTTTGAAAATATTGTTGCTTTAACCAAAGAAGAAGCATTTAATCTTGGACTTTTTGGAGAAACTATTAACTTTGATGAGCGCGTTGGAGATTATGTAATAATCTTCAAAGATAATTCGTGTATAGAATTCATTTCGGAAGAAAGCGAAGTAAGCCTCTTAGGAAAGCACGGAAATCTTACAGAAGACGAAATGCTTGTTCCACTTATTCTCTATTATAAATAGCAATTATAAACATTGATGTTAAAATCAATATAGAACCAATAATTCCATAGACATTAAGCTTTTCCCCCAAAATAAAGAAGGAAAACAAATATGCAAATACTGGTTCAAGGATAAAAATAAGAGAAGCTTCAGTTGAATCGATATATTTTAATGCAAAAGACTCCGTTTGAATCGCAAAGAAACTTGCAACAACACCCAAAAACAAAGTCGAAATAAAAACGAAAGTGTTTAAATTAAAGGTACTATTTAGAAAGGCAAATGGAATAGACAATATAAACGAAACAACCATCTGAAATGAAGTTACAAGTAAACTTGGCAAATCTTTAACAAGCTTCTCTGTAAGAACAATCTGAAAAGCAAAAGAAATCGCGCATAACAAAGTTAAGATATCGCCAAAATTAATAGAGCCAAGACTTCTTAGATTAATTTGTGATAAATACAAAAGCCCAATGAAAGATAAAATCAAAGCAATAATCTCAAAATTTCTCGGCTTTTCCTTAAGATACATTGCGGAAAATACAGGAGTAAAAACTATATAAAGACCAGTTATAAAAGCGCTCTTTGTAGGCGTTGTGTATTTTAGTCCAGCAGTTTGAAAAGTATATGCAATAAAAAGAGAAACCCCTAACGCAAAAAGAAATAAAAATATCTTGGGATTTTTTAGTAATTTTCTATACTTGATTACCACAAAAACACTTAAGATGCTTGCAAAACCGAAACGAAGGAAGAGCAGTTGAAAATCAGTTATAAATCTAAGTATCGATTTAACAAGCGTAAAAGTTGAACCCCAAATAAGCGTTGAAAATATAAGTAAAACTATTGAGAATATTTTTCTACTTTTCATAATGAAAGATTATAATTCAGGAGAGCAATTTTTTCAAGGTAAGGGCATTTTTTACTGCATAGCAATAAAAATCGTTATTGAAATACACAAAAGCACTTAAACCCTTTTTGTTTAGGGATCTTATATGGTTTGCCCACTCTTTAAGTTCCTCACTCGAATAGGAAGAGGCATACAGTTCCTTTGGACCATGAAGCCTTATGTATGCAAAATTTGCTGTATCAATTTTGCACAACGGATAATTATCTCCATGAGTAACAACAAAAGCAATATTGTTATTTCTAAGTATTTGAAAAACATTATCATCAAGCCATGTTTTGTGGCGAAATTCTATTGCAAATTTTACGTTCTTTGGAAGTATTTCTATAAATGAATACAAGAGTTCGTCATTTCTTTTAAGAGAAGGTGGAAGTTGAACAAGCACAACACCTAAATTTTTCTCCAATTCAAGGACACTTTCAAAAAACATTTGAAGTAAATCCTTAACATCTTTGAGTCTTTTTACATGTGTGATTGTCCTATTGAGTTTTACACTTACAAGAAAGTCTTCTTTAAGTTTTCTTTTAAGACTTTTCATTGTATTTTTCCGAGGCATATGATAGAAAGTTGAGTTAAGTTCAACTGTATTGAAAAAGCGCTCATAGTATTCAAAAAAATCCTTTGAATTCATCCCCTCAGGATAAAATTCACCTATCCAACCTTGATAATAATAACCTGAAGTACCTATAAAATTTTCCATAAAAGCCTCCAATGAATATTTTACACCTTTAAAAAGAAAAATTATAAAAATTCTATAAGTTCCCAACTAAAGCAATTTATTATAAATCTAATAAAAGTATTTTCTCTTTGATTAGTTAAAACCCATAATTAAAGCATTTTTAGTAAAAGGAATTGCACTAAAATTTTTGTAAATTTGGGGCTTTAATATGACAATTCCAAAAAGATCAAAAAAAGATGACAATATTCTTGAAATGAAAAAATTTTTTACAATTTAAGAAAGAGAATAAAAGGAGGTGATAACAGAACAAACTTTTATAAAAACTTTTAAAATTGTTATCGAAAACAAAAAACACATTAAAGGAGGTGCAAAATGTCCTCAGGGTTAATTCAGACAGTTTTATTAATTTTGGTAATTGCATTTATTGTTTACATGACAGCAAAGCTAAGGGTAAATGCATTTTTAGTACTTTTACTTGCAGCACTTATCTATGGATTTCTCTCTTTTGTTTTAACAGGAACACCACCGCTTCTTGATGTAAAAAAAGACAATCAAACAATCACAGGTGTTATAAATTTAATTACTGGTGGATTTGGCAGTACCCTTACAAGCATTGGTATTGTAATTGTGCTCGGGACAATCCTTGGATATTTCTTAGAGAAGACCGGAGCTGCAATTGTCATGGCTGAAACTATTCTAAAAATTGTTGGAAGCTATAATGCTCCACTTGCAATGGCTATAGCCGGTTATATAGTTTCGATTCCTGTTTTTTGTGATTCAGGATTTGTAATTCTACAAGCACTTAATAGAAGCCTTGCAGAGGCCTCAGGAATTTCACTTGCAGTTATGGGCACTGCACTTAGCATGGGCCTATATTCAACACATTGTCTTGTTCCGCCAACACCAGGACCAGTTGCTGCGGCAGGAAACATTGGGGCAGACCTTGGAATTGTAATTCTTTTAGGTTTGTTAGCTTCAATTCCTGCAACGATTGCTGGTTGGCTTTATGCAGTCAAAGTCGGCAAAAATATCTGGATTGATCCAGGTCATGGAAGGACTTTTAAAGAACTCAAACAGAGTTTTGGACAACTCCCAAGTCCCTTTATGTCATTTTTACCAATAGTTCTTCCACTCATTCTTATTGCCTTAAACTCAATTGCATCATTCCCTTCAAATCCTTTTGGAACAGGGTTTTGGAAGCAACTTTTTGTTTTTCTTGGAAATCCAAACATTGCATTACTTATAGGTGTGTTTATTGCATCAACACTCACGAAATGGGAAAAACAAGTATTCGATGGTTGGATTGGAGAAGCAATTAAGACTTCTGCTATAATCCTTGTTATTACTGCTGCAGGTGGATCCTTGGGAAGTGTCTTAAGAGCAAGTGGAGTAGGAAACTTTTTAGGAACAGAACTTGCAAAGTTTCGGATGGGACTTTTCCTTCCTTTTGTAATTGCCGCAGCAATTAAAACAGCACAGGGATCTTCAACAGTTTCTTTAATTACTACCTCATCTATTCTTGCCCCCATGCTTCCCTCACTTGGTTACACTACAACACCTCAAAAAGCATTGGTTGTTCTTGCAATTGGTGCTGGTTCAATGATTGTATCTCATGCAAATGACTCCTACTTCTGGGTTGTCGCAAACTTCTCAGATATGGATGTAGGACAAGCATATAAACTTCAAACAGCAGGATCCCTTGTTACAGGTATTGGTGCAATGATAGGAGTATTAATTCTTTCACTAATATTTGGATAATATTGTAAAGGCCACATATGTGGCCTTTACTTATTTAAAAGATCAAAAGCACTGAAATATCTGCAACATTTGTACCAGTTGGTCCAGTAATAATTGCATCACCAAGTTTATCAAAAAAAGTAAAAGAATCATTATTTTCAAGATACATATTGATATCTAAATTTAGTCTTTTTGCTTTTTCCAAAGTTTGCGAATCTGCTATAGCACCGGCTGCAGGACTCACTCCGTCTATCCCGTCTGTTCCAATTGACGCAAAAACAAAGTTTGTCCGCTCAAGATGTTTTGCAATATATAGTGTTAATTCAGAGTTTCTTCCACCAATACCATTCCCTTTAACTTCAACAGTTGTTTCTCCGCCAAAAACTATCGCAGTAGGCTTTCTTATATCTATATAGCCTAAATCAATTGATCTTCCAATACCTGCAATCGCCTTTGCAACAGATGAGGCAATGCCATGTATTCCAGGGCCAAGGTAAAATGTATTAATACCACTTTCTTTTAAAAACTCAAGCAGTGCTTTATTTGCAATGTAATTTGAAGCAATAATGTGATTCTCAAATGCGCATAATAATTTCTCGCCGGGCTTAAGAGTTTCTTCAATATTGCCTCTTAAACCCTCCTCAAAAATTTTTACAACATCATCAAACTCATCGTTAAGATTATATTTTCTCAAAATAGAAACTGCATCCTCAAAAGTTGAAGAATCAAAATAAGTGGGACCTGATGCAATGACATCAAGAGGATCAAAAATTACATCAGAAATGATAAGTGAAATAACCGTTCCCTTAAGACTTTTTAGTAGCTTCCCTCCTTTAATTCTTGAAAGATGCTTTCTTACTGCATTTAGTTCATTAATATCTGCTCCTTTCTTCATAAGCAACTTGGTTAATTCCTGAAGTCTTGATAACTCGATCAAAGGACTTTCAACAAGAGCTGAGCCACCACCGGATATAAGTACAAAAGTCAAATCAGATTCACTTGTGTTTCTTGCGAGTCTTAGAATTTCCTCTCCCGCCTCAACACTTTTTTCATCAGGTATAGGATGTCCACCTTTTATAAATCTCACATTAGACAATTCAAAATCGGAAAATGCATTGCTTACAACAACTCCACTGTCAACTTTGACAATTTCTGAAATTGCTTTAAACATCTTAATACTTGCCTTTCCAAATGCTATCACATATATACGGGAAAAATCCTTCAAATTGTAACTTTTACCATCAATCTCAATCTTATCGTCAATTCTTTTCACAAATTTTTTAACGCTATTATAAGGGTCAACACTTTCAAGAGCTCTATTTAGTGCCTTTAGAACAACAGTCCGATATTTAATAAACTCCTCTTTGTAAGTATTTTGGGATAATTTTTTTTCATCTATCACTTTTACCTCCTAATGATGTTTTATATTCCTGCTTCAATTATATAGTCTACAAATTCAATAAAGAAAACGCAAATTCAATATTGATTTTTTAAGAAAAAGATGTAAAATATAAAGGTTAGGAGGTAAACGATATGGAAGAAATCTTTGGAAGTGTTAAAGTGAAAAGAGGACTTGCTCAAATGTTAAAGGGTGGAGTAATAATGGATGTTACCTCCGTAGAGCAAGCAAAAATAGCAGAAGAAGCTGGTGCTGTTGCCGTTATGGCTTTGGAAAAAATCCCGGCAGATATAAGGGCGCAGGGTGGTGTTGCAAGAATGGCGGATCCTGCACTTGTTAAGGCAATAATGAATGCCGTCTCAATTCCTGTAATGGCAAAAGTCAGAATTGGACATTTTGTTGAAGCACAGGTCCTCGAAGCAATTGGAATTGATTTTATTGACGAAAGTGAAGTTTTAACACCAGCAGATGAAACTCATCACATAGATAAATGGAAGTTCAAGGTTCCTTTTGTTTGTGGAGCAAGAAATCTCGGTGAAGCCTTAAGAAGAATTGCAGAAGGTGCCTCAATGATAAGAACAAAAGGTGAGCCTGGTACTGGGAATATTGTAGAAGCAGTTAGACATATGCGTATGGTTATGGATGAAATAAGAAAAATTCAGAATATGAGCGAAGAAGAACTTTATGTTGAAGCAAAAGAACTTGGTGCCCCAATTGAACTTGTCAAAGAAGTTAAAGCTTTAGGAAGGCTTCCCGTTGTTAATTTTGCAGCAGGTGGAATTGCAACTCCTGCAGATGCAGCTTTAATGATGCAGCTTGGAGCAGATGGAGTTTTTGTGGGTTCTGGCATCTTTAAGTCTTCTAATCCACGAAAAAGAGCAGAAGCAATCGTTGCTGCTACAACATATTTTGATGATCCGAAAATCATTGCAAAAGTTTCAGAGGAACTCGGAGAAGAGATGAAAGGTATTGATATAAGACAACTCACAGAAGATGAATTAATGCAAGTAAGGAGCGAATAGTATGAAAATAGGTGTTTTAGCTTTGCAAGGTGCAGTTTCTGAACACATTAACATGGTTAAAAGCCTGGGTGTAGAGGCAATTCCAGTTAAAACAGTAGAAGAAATAAAGGCAATAGATGGTCTTATAATGCCAGGTGGCGAAAGTACCACCATGGGAAGGCTTATAACTAAATTTGGTCTTGAAAATGTGATAAAAGAAAGAATTAAAGAAGGTATGCCTGTTTATGGAACATGCGCAGGAATGATTCTTCTTGCAAAACGAATCAAAAATTACAATCAATTTTCACTTGGTATACTTGATATAACAGTTGTAAGAAATGCCTTTGGAAGACAAATAGATAGCATGGAAGTAGACCTTCAGGTAAAAGGTTTGGAAGATCCATTTCATGCGATATTTATAAGAGCACCTGTTGCTATCGATCTTGGAAGTGATGTTGATGCGCTTGCAAGCCTTGAGGAAGGAGTAGTGTTTCTAAAACAAGGTAATGTATATGCATCAGCTTTTCATCCCGAACTTGGAAATGATCCCAGAATTCATAAAATGTTTATAGAAAGTGTTAAAAGTTTTTTAAATAAATAGGGAGGTTATAATGTCAGGACACTCTAAATGGCATAACATACAAGCAAGAAAATCTGCACAAGATGCAAAACGTGGAAAATTATTTACAAAGTTAACAAAGGAACTAATTATTGCAGCCCGTTCAGGCGGTGGAAACCCAGAAACCAATGCAAGACTTAGAAACGCAATTGATAAAGCAAAAAGACTTGGCATGCCTATGGATAATATCAAAAAGGCAATAATGAGAGGAACAGGAGAACTCCCTGGTGTTACATATGAAGAATTCACTTATGAAGCTTATGGTCCTGCGGGTACTGCGTTCATAATTAAAATTTCCACAGACAACAAAAATAGAACTGTTGCAGAACTCAGGAAAATCTTCTCAAACTATGGAGGAAGCCTTGCAGAATCTGGTGCTGTTTCTTGGAATTTTGAAACAAAAGGACAAATTGAACTTGAAGATTCAAATGGTTTGTCCTTTGATGATTTATTTATGGAAATAGCGGATGCAGGTGCTGAAGATCTAAAAGAAGAAGAAGGAGTATTTACAGTTTATACAGCCCCACAAGATCTTGATAAAGTCAAAACTGCTCTTGAATCAAAAGGATTTAAGATAAAAGAAGCGGACTTGGTAATGATACCAAAAACACTTGTAAAAGTTACAGGAGAAGATGCGGTAAGAGTAGTTAAACTCTCAGATGAACTTGAAAATCATGACGATGTTCAGGATTACTTCACAAATTACGATATTGACGAAGAAGAGTTAAAGGCAATTGCAGAAAGAATTGGATCGTAAAATTGACAAATTTACAGTTCTTGGTATTGACCCAGGTGTAGCAACAACAGGTTTTGCAATAGTTGAAAAAGAAAAAAATCAAATAAATCTTGTAAAATACGGAGTTATAAAAACAAATAAGAATGCCGAGTTAGGAGAAAGGCTCGGCGTTCTTTATAGAGACCTATCTCAAATTTTTAACGACTACGATATTGATTTTGTAGCAATAGAGAAAATCTTCTTTAATACAAATCTTAAAACGGTAGTAAGTGTGAGTGAGGCAAGAGGAGTTGTTCTATTATCCTCATATATTCATAACAAAAAGGTTTTTGAATACACTCCGCTTCAAGCAAAAAAAACAGTAATTGGTTTTGGAAGAGCATCAAAAAGCGAAATCCAAGATGCTCTAAAGGCAATTTTAAGCCTTAGAGATCTTCCCAAACCAGATGATGCAGCAGATGCAATTGCAGTTGCCTTATGCCATATTTACTCATACGATTTTTATTCTAAGGTATCAGATGATTAGAAAACTTAGAGGAATAATTATAGAAAAAGAAGAAAATGCAATCGTTTTAGATGTCAAAGGTATCGGATTCGAAGTTCTTGTGCCATATCCCAAGAAGTTTGAACTAGGTAGTGAATATGAATTATATATTTTTGAAGATATAAAGGAAAATGAAATTAATCTCTTTGGTTTCCAAAATAAAGATGAACTAACTTTTTTTAAACTTATAACAGATAAAATATCTGGAGTTGGACCAAAAAAGGCACTTGATATATTCTGTTTTTTAACACTCAACGAAATAAAAGAAGCCATAAAGAATGGAGATTATTCAACATTCTTAAAGGTAAAAGGACTTGGAGAAAAAACTGCAAAAAGAATTGTTCTTGAAATTGGAGGAGAACTTAAAAAACTTGAAGAAACAAAAGATGAAATTCTTGACACTGTAGCTCAATCACTTATATCTCTTGGATTTGATAAAAATAAAGTTAAAGAAGTAGTACAAAGCCTCGATAAAACAAAACCCTTAGAAGAGATGATAAAGGAAGGCATTAAAAAACTAAGCAATGAAAAGCATTAGACCGCAAAGTATTGATGAATTCGTTGGGCAGGAAAAGGTCGTTCAGAGTATAAAAATAGCAATCCAATCTTCAAAATCAAGAAACGATCATCTTGATCACATACTTTTTTATGGCCCTCCTGGTCTTGGAAAAACAACTCTCGCAAAGATAATTGCTCTGGAACTTAAGGTAAGCCTCAAATATGCAACAGGTCCTTCAATTGAAAAGGTATCTGACCTTGCAGGAATCCTTATAAATCTCTCTCCAAATGATATTCTCTTCATTGACGAAATACACAGATTACCTAAACCTGTTGAAGAAGTTTTGTACTCGGCAATGGAAGATTTTAAATTGCCAATTATAACTGGTTCTAAAAGAAGCGCACACACTATAACATTAAATTTACAGCCTTTTACTCTTATCGGCGCAACTACACGTTTTGGACTTATTTCTCCGCCACTAAGAGATAGATTTGGAATGGTTTTCCATCTAGAACTATACACACCAGAAGAAATAATGAAGATTATCCTAAGAGACGCAAAACTTCTCAACATAAACATTACAGAAGAAGGAGCTTATGAAATAGGAAAAAGAGCAAGAGGTACTCCACGAATAGGCATTCAACTTTTAAAAAGGGTAAGAGACTATTCAGATGTAAATGGTTTTAAAATAATTAACAAAGAAGTAGCACAGAATGCATTTAAAAGTCTCAACATTGACGAGTATGGTCTTAATGAAGTTGATAGAAAATATCTAAACATTCTCCTAAATAATTTTAAAGGCGGTCCTGCAGGCATTGAAGCAATTGCAACTGCAATGGGAGAAGATAGAGGTACTATTGAAGAGATAGTAGAACCATACTTAATAAAAATAAATTTTATCGTAAGAACGCAAAAAGGGAGAATTATAACAACAGCCGCAAAGGAATATCTTGGATTTAAATCCAAAGATTCGCTTTTCTAAAAATCAACCAATTTTTCAATTTTCAAAATATAGTGCTATAATAATAAATAAAAGGGGATTATCATGATAGACATCGAAAAAGATGTTTTTGCGTATTTGCTTGCAGGCGGAAAAGGAGAGCGATTATACCCTCTTACAAAAGAAAGAGCAAAACCTGCAGTGCCTTTTGGCGGAAAATTTAGAATTATAGATTTTACCTTGAGTAATTGTGTAAATTCTGGCATAAGAAGAATTGCAGTTGCAACACAGTATAAGTCAGCCTCATTAAGAAGACACCTTGCACTTGCATGGAATTTTCTTAATGTGAGATTTAACGAATATGTAGTTGATGTCCCACCACAGCAGATATTCGGCGAAAGATGGTACTTAGGAACCGCAGATGCAGTTTACCAGAACCTGTACTTTGTCGAACAGGAAAAACCAAAACTTGTAATCATTCTTTCAGGTGATCATGTTTACAAGATGGACTACAAAGACATGATATATACACACCTTAAAAACGATGCAGATATTACTATTGCAACAATAGTTATAGATAAGGAAAGAGCAGGTGCCTTTGGAATAATGGAAACCACTCAAGAAGGAAGAATAATAAATTTTAAAGAGAAGCCAAAAGATCCTCCAACACTTAAAGATGATCCAACAAAATGTCTTGCATCAATGGGTGTTTATCTATTCAAGCCCAATGTCCTGATTGAACTACTTACACACGACGCAGAGATTTCAACATCTTCCCACGACTTCGGGAAGGATGTAATACCTTATGCAATCCATCACGGATACAAAGTTTTCTCTCACCAATTTAGAAATAAAGACGGAAGTTATGGATACTTTCAGGATGTTGGTACAATCGATGCATATTACTGTGCAAATATGGATTTACTTTCACCACATCCCAAAATTGATGTTTTTGATAGATCGTGGCCAATATACACTCACTCAAGGCAGTATCCTCCCTGCAAAATAACTGAGGGTGAACTTGACGGAACGCTTATTGAAAGCAAAGTTGAAAACTCAATTATTGGAGAAGGTTCCATTATAAGTGGTGCAACAATAAGAAATTCAGTTATTTTTTACGACGTAAAAGTAAAGGCAGGAAGTATTATAGAAGACTCAATTATATTTGGAGAAGTTAAGATAGGTCGTAATGTAAAGATTAAAAGGGCAATTATTGACAAACACGTTGAAATTCCCGATGGAGTTGAAATCGGATATAACCCTGAAATAGACAAGAAGTACTTTTATGTAACTACTTCTAATATTATAGTCCTTGAAAGAGGATATAAATTTCCGAGGAAACTAATGGAGGAGCAGTATGGAAAATCTCAATAAGCTAAAAAGAAAAGAACTTTTAAGACTTGCAAAACTGCATGGAATTAAAAATAGAAACAAGATGAAAAAAGAAGAATTAATAAAAGCAATAAAAAAGGCAAAAAAACCTCTTGAGGAGCTGAAAGCAATTGAAGAGAAATTAAGAAAAGAACTTCAAGAGAAAACTGGAGAAACACACTTAATTATAATTCCTAAGGAGCCTGGATATGCCTTTGTAAACTGGGAAGTAAAAGAAGAAAGCGGCACAGGCATTTTGAAAGTTTTTGAAGATAAACATGAAAAATTTGAAATTCAAGTTAATATCGAGCATGGTAAAAGCTATGTAAGAGTTGAAGAAGATAAAAAGATAAAAGCAGTTCTTGGGATAGAGAAAAATGGCAAATTTGCTAAAATAATTGAATCAAATGAAATTATTATACCAACAACAAAAAGAACTGAAGGCAAGGCTGAATTTGTAGATATAAGAACCTTAAAGAAAGCAAAACCACAAAAAGTAGAAAAAGATAAGATGAAAGAGGTCATTAATGAAGAAATTAAAACCGCAAGAGAGATAAAATATTTACGTTACAAGAGAGAAGGACAATGAAAAAGGGATATCTTGCAATAGTTTTACACACACACCTACCTTTTGTAAAACATCCCGAAGAAGAATTCTTCATAGAGGAAAATTGGTTATACGAAGCAATAACAGAAAGTTATCTTCCGCTCTTGTATAACTTCTATAAGTTAAAAAATGAGGGAATCCATTTTAGACTTACAATGTCTCTTACGCCACCCCTTTCCAATATGCTTTTGGATGATCTCCTTATGAATCGGTTCAAGCGGTACATAAATTTGCGAATTGCCCTTCTTGAAGATCTTCTTAAAAATGAGAAAGATGAAAAGAAGAGAGAAAATTTCCGTTTTTATCTTGAAAGGCTTAAAACGCTCTACGAATTTTTTAGAACCACCTTAAAAGGAAATGTAATAAACGGCTTCAAGGATCTTCAAAACGAGGGATTTATAGATGTTATTACTTGCACTGCAACACATGAAATCCTTCCTTTGGAAACGCATAGAAAAATCCAAGAAGTGCAGGTTGAAGTTGGAGTTGAGAATTATAAGCGTATCTTCGGAAGGAATCCTCGTGGAATCTGGCTTGGTGAATGCGCTTATGCGCCACCAGTTTCTGAAATTCTTTCAAAATACGGGATTGAATACACGATACTAGATGCTCACGGTTTAATAAATGCTAAGCCTACAGCCTTCTATGGAATTTCGGCGCCAATCGTAAGCAAAGACGGCGTTGCATTTTTTGGAAGAGATCCTGAGGCTTCAAAACAAGTCTGGTCAGCGAAAGAAGGATATCCGGGAGATTTTAACTACAGGGAATTTTATAAAGATATTGTTTATGAAATTGAAGAAAATAAAGTTAAAAAATACATACACCCAGCAGGATTTAAGGTTGATTCTGGAATAAAAATCCATAAAATCACAGGAAATACAGGACTTGATAAAAAAGAACTCTACGATAGAACAAAAGCACTTGAGATGGTAGATACACATGCAGGAAATTACATGTTTAATAGAGAAAGACAGATAGAGTATCTTTCAAGTATCATGGACAGAAAACCGATTGTTGTTGCTCCATTTGATACAGAACTTTTTGGACACTGGTGGTTTGAAGGACCTGAATTTCTTGCAACACTAATGAGAAAGATTGATAAATATTCTGAAGTGATTGAGACAACAACGCTATCCGAATATATTGATAGATATCCTGTTATGCAAGTATCTGAGCCTGCAATCTCCTCTTGGGGAGATGGAGGTTATTTTAGAGTATGGCTTAATGATAATACAGATTGGATTTATCCTCATTTAAGTGTTATTGGAAAGCGTATGCTCAATCTTGCAAAACAATTCGAAAAACCGAAAAGTAAATTACAAGAAAGAGCTCTAAACATGTGTGCAAAAGAACTGCTTTTAGCCGAAAGTTCTGATTGGGCATTTTTGATCACAGTAGGAAGCGCAATTAATTATGCAACAGAAATGCAAAGATTCCATATAAATACTTTTAATAAACTTTACAAAGAAATCTTAGAAGACAAAATAGATGAAACATTCTTATCGTATCTTGAAAAAAAAGATAGTATATTTCCATTCTTAGATTATAGAATCTTTAAAGAAAAGAGGTGAAAAAATGCTTACAAGAGATGAGGCATTAAAACTTTTACATGAAAAAGTACATGATGAAAATCTTATTAAACACATGCTTGCAACAGAAGCTGTTATGAGGGCCCTTGCAAGAAAATTTGGAGAAGACGAAGAAAAGTGGGGGCTTACAGGTTTGCTTCACGATATCGACTATGAAGAGACAAAAGAAAACCCAGAAATTCATAGTAAAATTGGTGCACAATGGCTTAAAGAACTTGGATTTGAAGATGATATAGTGCATGCAGTTTTAGCACATAATGAAAGACATGGTGTAGAAAGGACTTCACTTCTTGACAAAGCTCTTTGGGCAGTAGATCCTATAACAGGCTTCATTATTGCAGTAGCACTCGTTCGACCAGATAAGAAACTTGCATCGGTTGAATTAAAGTCAATGAAAAAGAAATTTAAAGAGAAGAGCTTTGCGGCAGGTGCAGATAGAGAACAAATAAAATCATGTGAAACGGAACTTGGAATTCCTTTGGATGAGTTTCTTGAATTATCCTTACAAGCTCTTATTGGAATTGCAGATGAGCTTGGACTTTAAATAACTCGGTTTTAAGAAATGAAAGTAAAAGAACTTATCTATATCCTTAATGAAATTGCTCCATTTGTTCTTCAGGAGGATTATGATAATTCTGGACTTCAATTTGGTGATTTGGATAGCGAAGCTTTAAACATACTTATTGCTCTTGACTTACAAAAAAGTGTTGTTGAGGAAGCAAAAGCACTTGGAGTAAAAACAATAATAACCCATCATCCTGTAATTTTTAAAGCAATTAAGAATATTGAAAAAGGCAAAAGTGAAGCATTTTATGAAGCAATCACCAATGGAATAAACATAATAAGTTTTCATACAAATTTTGACATTGCAGAAAATGGACTAAATGATTATTTTTTAAATTTGCTTGGTATTAAAAAAGAAAAACCAATAATCCAAAGCAAAGAGAAAGTTTACAAAGTTGCAACATATGTTCCTAAGGACTTTGTGGAGAAAGTAAGAGTTGCACTTTTTGAAGGCGGCGCAGGACACATTGGAAATTACGATGAGTGTTCTTTTAATGTCGAGGGAGTTGGTACTTTTAGGCCACTTGAAAATGCAAATCCATTTATTGGTGAAAAAAACAAAAGAGAGTTTGTAAATGAAGTAAGAATAGAGGTTGTTGTTAGAGAAAGAGATCTTTCTAAAGCTTTATATAAACTTAGACAATCACACCCTTACGAAGAACCTGCAATTGATGTCTTTGAAATTCTTTTTGAGAAAAATGAAGGAATTGGAGCAATTGGAACCCTTGAAATTGAACAAGATATTGTAAACTTTGTTAAAACATTTAAGGAAAAAACAAACACTTCTTATGTTAGATACATTGGTGATGCAAATGCAAAAATATCAAAAGTTGCAATTTGTACCGGAGCGTGTGGATCAATTTTTGAAAGTGTAATAAACAATGCAGAACTCTTCATAACAGGTGATATCGGATATCACACTGCACTTGCAATTAAGGAAAGAGGATTAAATGTGCTTGACGTTGAACATTTTGAAACAGAAAAATTTTTTAAAAATGCGCTATTTGTAAGATTAAAAAATTATATTGACCCATCAAATATTAAACTTTCAACTTCAGAAAAGTCACCATTCAATCTAATTTAAAAAGGCAGGGAAGTTTCCCTGCCTTTGTTAAGAAGATTCAAGAATTACTTTTTACTTTAATTCTACTTTTGCGCCTGCTTCTTCTAATTTCTTCTTAAGCTCTTCTGCGTCTTTCTTTGGAAGAGCTTCCTTAATCTTCTGTGGCTCTTTTTCTGCTGCTTCAACTACATCCTTGGATTCCTTCAAACCAAGGTTTAGAGTCTCTCTTACAACTTTAATAACATTGATCTTCTTTGCAGGATCAAAACCAACAAGAACTACGTCAAATTCTGTCTTCTCTTCTTGTGGTGCTGCCTGTGGTGCTGCACCAGCCATTGGCATAGCTGCCATAGGAACTGCTGCAGTTACTCCAAATTTCTCCTCAAGTGCTTTAACGAGTTCTGAAAGCTCCAAAACACTCATTTTTTCAATTGCTTCGATAATTTCTTCTTTTGTCATGTTAAGCCTCCTTAAAATTTTAATTTATGCTGCTATACTTTCTTTTTTATCTTTAATTTGGTTTAAAACTGTAACCAAATCTCTCTCTGGTTTTGAGAGCACAGTAACAAGCCTCTGAATTGGTGAATTCAAAAGATATAAAAGTTTTCCAATAATTACTGGTTTTGGTGGAAGTTTTGAAAGTTCAACAAGTTCAGGACCAGTTAGATACTTACCATCTACAAAGCCACCCTTCATCTCAAAGAAAGGTTTTTCATCTGCATCTTTTGCTTCAACAAATTTCTTTGCAAGTTCAGTAGGATCCATTGAAGAAACAACGAGTGCAACATTACCAACAAAAATATTATGCGGAACTTCAATTGAGAGCTCCTTACAGGCAATTCTTAACAGGTCATTTTTTACTACTCTATAGTAGATACCCGATAGTTTAAAATCTTTTCTTAGATTGGTAATGTCGTTTCCTTTTATACTTTTAAAATCTACAAAGAAAACACTCTGCTCTTTTAGCTTCTTCAAATTTTCCTCAATCTCATCAATAATCTTTCGTTTTTCTTCTCTCTTCATAGAGCCTCCTTAAATAAAAACCCCGGTTGTTGCCAACCGGGCGAAAGAGGTAAACATGCAACCTTATTCTTTCAACCTCGGTTGGCAAGCTTTAAGGGGAAAATCCCCACCAACTGTCTTCGGTTTTAAAGTTACTTCAATTTTATGCTCTTAAAAGTTCATTAACGTTTACCTTTACTGCTGGAGACATTGTTAGTGAAAGGTAAACTTTCTTTACATACTGCCCTCTTACTGAAGCAGGTCTTGATTTAATAATTGCAGAATTTAAAGCAAGTAAGTTTTCTTTAAGTTGTTCTGGAGTAAATGAAGATTTGCCAATTACAGTGTGGATAACGCCAGTTTTATCTACTCTAAATTCAATTTTACCTGCCTTAAATTCCTTCACAGTGTCGTAAATGTCCATTGTTACTGTTCCAGACTTAGGACTTGGCATAAGTTTTCTCGGTCCGAGGATCTTTGCAATACGTCCTAAGGATTTCATCATATCTGGTGTTGCAATGGCAACATCAAAATCAAGGAATCCTTCTTTTTCTATTTTCTGGATGAGATCCTCGCCTCCTACATAATCAGCACCAGCATCTTTCGCTTCCTGTGCCTTATCAGCTGTTGCAAAAACAAGGACTCTTACGCTCTTACCTGTACCATGTGGAAGAGTAATAACACCACGCACGTTTTGATCCGCTTGCTTTGGGTCAACATTCAAAACGTAAGCTGCTTCTACTGTTTCATCAAATTTTGCACTTTTGAGATTTTTAACAGTTTCAATTGCTTCATCAATTGAATAGGCCTTTTGCCTATCAATCTTCTTCAAAAGCTCTAAATACCTTTTTCCTCTTTTCACTTTAACCTCCTTGTGGTAAAAGACTTTAAGTCTCCCACAAATTTACTTAACCTTCAATGACCGTAACACCCATATTTCTTGCGGTGCCCTCGATTATTCGAGTTGCTGCCTCAAGGTCTGTTGTGTTAAGGTCCTTCATTTTAATCTTTGCTATTTCCATAAGTTGAGACCTTTTTATAGTCCCAACCTTCTTCTTATTCGGCTCAGGAGAGCCCTTCTCAATCTTAAGCGCCTTCTTAATTAAAGAAGATGCAGGAGGAGTTTTTAAAATAAAGTCAAAACTCCTATCCTCATAAACTCTAATCAAAACAGGAATAATATAGCCTTCCTGCCCTTGAGTTGCAGCATTGAACCTCTTACAGAAATCCATTATATTAATTCCTTTTGGTCCAAGTGCAGTACCTACAGGAGGAGCAGGAGTGGCCTTACCTGCCTCTAATTGGAGTTTTACAAGTCCAACTAATTTCTTTTTCTTGGCCATATAAAATCACCTCAAACTTTCTGAATATATTCACTCTGTATTTCAACAGGCATTTCTCTTCCGAACATTTTGAGTACAACTCTTGCAGTGCCTTTTTCCTCATCTATTGCTTCCACTACACCCTCCATATTTTTAAAAGGCCCTACAAGAATGCGTACTCTATCATTAATATCAAAGTGTAATTTTTCTTTTGCCTTCTCTTCGGTTACTCGTTCCTCTATTATTTTTTTAATTTCCTCTTCTGAGATAGGTGTAGGCTTTCCTGTCGGTCCAACAAAACCCAAAACACCTGGAGTATTTCTTACAACATACCAAGATTCATCATCCATAATCATCTTTACAAGAATATATCCGGGGAAAACCTTCACAGGTTTAATTTTTCTTTTACCCTTCTTATCAACAACACTATAGTAATCAACAGGCAAAAGAACCTCAAGGATACGGTCTTCTAAACCGTATCCTTTAATTCTATCCTTAAGTTCGTTTAGAACCTTTTGCTCTTTGCCAGAGTATGTATGTACAAGGTACCAACGAGCAACCTTAGTTTCGTCTTCTCTCATTTTATTTACTCAATACAAGTTTTAAGAGTTGTGCAAACAAGAAGTCCCAACCACCAACATAAATAGTCCAAAACACAAGAAAACCAACAACAATTGAAGAATCCTGGATCAACTCTTTCCTTGTAGGCCACTTAACTTTATATCTTAACTCAATCCAAACACCTCTAACAAAATCTCTAAAAGAGGTCTTTGGCAAAGTAACGGTTTGTGTTGTTGTGGTTTTAGTTTTTGCTGTTTCTTTCTCTTTCATAATTTACTGGCAGGCCCGGAGGGAATCGAACCCCCAACCTACGGTTTTGGAGACCGTTGCTCTACCAATTGAGCTACGAGCCTATGCCTTTACCTCCTTGTGCACAGTATGTTTCTTACAAAATTTACAATATTTCTTAATCTGCAATTTATCTTTATTATTTTTTCTATTAATAGTAGTTGCGTAGTTTCTTCTTTTACATTCAGTACATTCGAGTAGAATTATGTCCCTCATGTTCTATTTCCTCTTACTCAATTACCTTTGTAATAACTCCAGCACCTACAGTTTTACCACCTTCACGGATAGCAAATCTTTGGGTTTCTTCAAGAGCAACAGGATAGATAAGTTCGACGGTCATATCGACGTTATCACCTGGCATTGCCATCTGGACACCTTCAGGAAGGGTAATGGTACCGGTTACATCTGCAGTTCTTAAGAAGAACTGAGGCTTATAACCTGTAAGGAAGGGTTTGTGTCTTCCACCTTCTTCTTTACTTAGGATATAGACACGTGCCTGGAATTTTCTGTAGGGCTTAATGGAACCAGGAGCTGCAAGAACCATACCCTTTTCAACTTCTTCGTGATCGATACCTCTAAGGAGGACTCCAAC